>JAAZZF010000105.1 GCA_014239275.1 Flavobacteriaceae bacterium
CCTTTAGCGGAAAGTGCTGCAATTAACAGTGAAACTCCAGCTCTAATATCAGGAGAAACCATTTTAGTAGCTATTAACTGAGATTTAAAATCATGTCCAATTACGTTAGCTCTATGCGGATCACATAGAATAATTTTTGCACCCATATCAATTAATTTGTCTACAAAAAATAACCTACTCTCAAACATTTTTTGATGTATCAATACACTTCCTCTTGCCTGAGTTGCTACAACTAAAATTACACTTAATAAATCTGGAGTAAAACCCGGCCAAGGGGCATCAGAAATTGTAAGAACTGAACCATCAATATAATTTTGAATTTCATAACCATCATTATGCTCAGGTATACAAATATCATCCCCTTTCTTTTCTAATTTAATTCCCAATTTTTTAAAAACATCTGGGATTTGACCTAAGTTTTCCCAACTTACATTTTTAATAGTAATATTACTTTTAGTAATCGCTGCCATTCCAATCCAACTGCCAATTTCAATCATATCAGGAAGAACTTTATGTGAACAACCAGATAATAACTTAACTCCTTCTACTATTAATAAATTAGAACCAATACCAGCAATATTAGCACCCATACTAACTAACATTTTACATAACTGTTGAATATAAGGTTCACATGCTGCATTATATATCTGAGTTTTACCCTCAGCTAATGTTGCTGCCATTAAAATATTTGCAGTCCCAGTTACAGAAGCCTGATCTAAAAGTATATTAGCACCTTTAAGTTTAATTGATTCAACCCCATAAAAATGTTCTTCTCTATTATATCTAAATGATGCTCCTAGTTTAATTAATCCTAAAAAATGAGTATCTAATCGTCTCCTGCCAATCTTATCTCCTCCCGGCTTAGGAATATAAGCTTTACCAAAACGAGCTAATAGAGGGCCAAGAATCATTATAGATCCTCTCAAACTGCTGCCTTTAGATTTAAAAGATTTGGATTGTAAATAATCAACATTTATTTCATCTGCCTGGAAAGAGTATTTATTTTTTGCAATTTTATTAATCTTTACTCCAAGAAATGACAAAAGGTCAATTAGTTTTATTACATCAATTATCTCAGGAATATTTTCAATTATAACTTCTTTATTAGTTAGTAAAGAAGCACATATTACCTGTAATGCTTCATTTTTTGCACCTTGTGGGTGAATATCTCCATTTAGCTTAATTCCGCCCTCAATTGAAAAAGTACCCATTTAAATAGATGTTAATTATTATTTCTTTTTTTATAATTACGATATGGTTTTTTATTTTTTGAACTATGCTTTGTGAATTTCTTATTAGTTAACTTAATCAAATTTTGAGAATCTGAAAGTGGTTTGTTTGAAGAATCTACGATAAGTTTACCATCAGAAAGTTCCAATAAATGTTCATAAATAACATCATCTTCAACAGTATCCTTATTCCAATTTAAAAAACATTTCTTCATGTGATTGGCAATTACATATACCAATTGTTTTTTCATTTCACCTTCTTCCCATCCAGTTGCAACATCAATCATTCTTTTTATATTATTGCCATAAAATCTATATTTAGGAAAATTTTGAGGATAATCTAATTTTTCAGGTCTTTGAGAAAAAACTTCTTTCGAAGGTAAAGGGTATGGGGTATCAACATCTAATTCAAAATCAGACATAATAAAAAGTTGATCCCAAAGTTTATGTTGAAAATCAGGAACATCCCTTAAATGAGGATTTAGATTGCCCATCACTCCAATAATTGCCTTTGCCATTTTATTTCTTTCATCTTTATTATCACAAGCTAAGGCTTGATCAATCATTTTATGTAGATGTCTACCATATTCAGGGATTATAAGCTTAGTTCTTTCGGTATTATACTCTAAATTTTCTATCAAAATTTGGGTGATTTAATTAGTAAGAATTTACAAATTTAATAAATTATTAATCATAAAGATATTATTCCTTCTATTTCAGAGGCTAATTTATATTTTTTTATCACTTCATTAGCCGATTTCATCTTTGCGGTTATTGTTATGCTAGTAAAATTCTTTGAAGAAGAAAGTTTTGAAAAGATATCAGCATCAATATCATTAAAAATATTTATAAGATTGGTAATATATAATGAATCGGATTTTAAAATAAATTTGAATTTATAAATTGAAGGCCAATCTGAAGACACAGCAAGTTGTTTTTCTAATCTTTTATAAAAATTTTTATTATCATTTAACATTATTTCAAATATATATAAATAAAGATTTATTAATTGATAAATTTGCTTGAAATGACACATAGTAAAAAGATTTTAATTACAGGAGGACCAGGGTCAGGAAAAACTAGTTTAATTGATGAGTTAAAAAACAAGAAATTCAATTGTGAAAAAGAAATTGTTAGATCTTTAACTCTTGAAGGTAAAAAAGATGGGAATGATCAACTATTTCTTAAAGAACCATTAAATTTTTCTAAAACATTATTAGATTTAAGAATAAGTCAATTTGATAAAAAACAAGTCAAATCTATCACATTTTATGATAGAGGAGTTCAAGATGCATTAGCTTATTTAAATTTTTTAAAAGCTAAATATGATAATGATTTTATTAAAAAATGCGAAAGAATTAAGTATGATATGGTTTTTATTCTTCCTCCTTGGAAAGAGATATATAAACAAGATAAATGTAGATACGAAACCTTTGAAGAATCTATAAAGATTTATGAAGAAATAATAAAAATTTATCATTTTTTTAAAATGAAGACAATAATATTAGAAAAGGATTCAGTAAATAATAGAATTAAAAAGATATTAAGTTACTTGTAAAGAAAATATTTTAAAATGAATAATTTAAAAATAATTTTTATGGGATCATCTGATTTTGCTGTTAAAAGCCTTGATAATCTTTTATTAAATAATTATGATATTAAAGCAGTAGTCACAGCACCAGATAAAAAATCAGGAAGAGGAAAGAAAATCAATTTTTCAGATGTAAAAAAATATAGTTTAAAGAAAAATTTAAAATTATTACAACCTGAAAACTTAAAGCAAGTAGATTTTGTTAATAAAATAAAATCTTTTAATGCAGATATTATTATAGTAGTTGCATTTAGAATGTTACCAAAAATAGTATGGGAAATTCCTAATAAAGGAACAATAAATTTACATGCATCTTTATTGCCACAATTAAGAGGAGCAGCACCAATTCATTGGGCTATTATAAATGGATTGAAAAAGACAGGTGTTACAACATTTTTTATTAATCAAAAGATTGACTTTGGAAATATAATTGAACAAAAAGAAGTAAAAATTGAAGATTTTGAAAATACTGGAAGCTTATATGAAAAATTGAAAATTATTGGCGGTTTATTAATATTATCAACTTTAAAATTAATATCTGAAAATAATTTAAAAACAATTAAGCAAAGTAATTCATTAAATCTTATTAAAGCTCCTAAATTAAATAAAGAGAATAGAAAAATAGATTGGAATAAATCTGGGTTTGAAATTTTTAACTTAATTAGGGGATTATCTCCTTTTCCATCAGCATGGACTAAGGACAAAAAAAATAATAAAATAATAAAACTATTTAATGTAATTTATCATAAAGAAATAAAAACAAAACATTTAAATGGTGTAATTTCTATTAAAAATAATATGTTAAAAATTCTTTTAAAAGACGGATATTTGGAGGTATTAGAAATTCAAATTGAAGGTAAAAAAAGAATGTCTGGGAAAGAATTTATTAATGGATATAGAGAATATGATTCAATTAGACTTTTATAATCATGTTAAATAAGTAAAATTAAATAATTGCTAATAAAAAAAGGGAGCCTTCTAATTGCTGAACCAACTGGTCTATCAGACTTAAATTTTAATAGATCAGTAATACTATTAGTTGAGCATAATAAATCTGGTTCTGTTGGTTTTATTTTAAATAAAAAACTTAACTATTCTACAAAGGATTTAATTCCAGATTTAAAATATAAATTTCCAATTTATAATGGCGGACCCGTTGAGTGTCAAAATTTATATTTTATTCACAATCAGCCTAATCTAATTCCAAATAGTTTGAAAATTAAAAAAGAAATATATTGGGGAGGGGACTTTAGTGTAGTTTTAGAATTAATTAATAGTAAGAAAATTAAGCTTGGAGAAATAAAATTCTTTTTAGGTTATTCAGGGTGGGATAAGAATCAGCTAGAAAATGAAATAACTCTATCATCTTGGGTCGTTGAAAAAGAAAATGGAAATGTTAATTTATTCCTTAAAAGCTGTGACAATATTTGGAAAAAAAAACTATTAGAATTAGGAGGAAGATACCTAATTTGGTCTAATTCACCAGAAAATCCTAGTAATAATTAAGATTTAATAATTTGTTTATTCAAATAATTTAGAATGGTAATAGCAACTTTGTTTGAAAAAAGTTTTTTTCTATATTCAGTTACAGGGATTATTCCAGAAATTGAATTTGAAACCCATATTTCATCAGAAGAAATTAACTCATAAGGTGAAAAATTTTTTTCCTCAATCTCTAAATTTGGCAATTTATTAATTAATTCTATAATCTTATTTCTCATAACACCATTTAAGCACCCAGAGGATATAGTTGGGGTTTTAACTAAACTATCTTTTACTATAAAAATATTACCATTTAAAAATTGTGCAACAAATTTTTGATCATTTAATAATATACAATTCTCTAAATCATTTTCTTTAGCATAAATACTACCAATAACATTTACAACTCTATTATTTGTTTTTAAATTAGAAATTAAGTTAGATTGAATTAGGTAATCCTTAAACAGATCTACTTTGTATGATTGTAAATTAACATTAAATAATTTCTGATCTGTTTTTTTTGAATTAATAACAAAAATTGGTTCATTAGAATCTGGACGATATACCTCCCCTTTTGTTCTAAAAATTGTTAACCTTACCCTTCCATTAAAAAAAGAATCTATTTTTAAATTGGTTTTTCTTATTTCCTCTTCAAAAAAATCAGGAGTATATAAACTTGGTATTTGAATTCTAAGAATTCTCATCGAAGACATAAGCCTTAAATAATGTTCCTCCCAATAAATAATTTTATTATCTATAACTTTAATCGTTTCAAAAACAGAATCTCCAAAAAGAAATCCTCTGTTATTAAAGTGATCTAAGGGTTGATCTTTAAAATTTCCGTTATAATTAATCATGAATTATTAAGAAGATCCTAAAACCTGTTTTAAATCAGATATTTGATTATCCCATAACATTTTAGTTTCTTCAACTTCATCTTCATAAGCAAAATCTGTAACCATTAACGAAACATCTTTTGTTATTTCATCAACAACAATTTTTATTTGAAAAAAACATTCATCCTGATCTTCACTATCATCTAACCATTTAAATTTTACAAAACTATTTGATTTGCTACTAATTAATTCGGCTTTTTCTTCAGATCCATCCCAGAAAAAAGAAAAGATTATTCCTCTAGAATTTACATTATCAGCAAACCATTCTGAAAGACCAGATGCGGATGAAATATACTGAAATAACATCTGAGGAGATGCATGAATTGGAAACTCTAACTCAAACTTTACTTTTAATTCCATAGAGTGGCAATATATAGATTAAAATTGATGTAAAAAAAATTTAAATAATTTTTATTCTAAGTTTGAGTCTAGTTAATTTGTTTATATATTTACGCGCATTTTATCTTGGCGAGGTAGCTCAGGTGGTTAGAGCGTCGGATTCATAACCCGGAGGTCGGGAGTTCAAGTCTCCCCCTCGCTACTCTTTTTTAAAACAATAATGAATTAACTTCTTCAATTGAATAATTTGACTGACTACCATCAATCATATTTTTAATAACAACTTGATTTTTTTTGAATTCATTCTCACCCATAATAATTGCATAATTAACATTATGTTTATTGGCATAGGAAAATTGCTTATTTAATTTAACTTCATCTGGGTAGATATCTATTTTTTTTCCTTCTTTTCTTAGGGAATCAATTAATGGATATAATTTCTTAATATAGCTAATACCAAAATTTATTACAATTATATCAAAATTATTGTCTAAATGTTCTGGAAACATTTTTTGTTCTTCCATTTGAAGAAAAATTCTGTCTAATCCAAAAGAAATTCCAACTCCACTCATGTTTTTTAAATTAAAGAATGAAGTAAGGTCATCATATCTCCCTCCACCACCTAAAGATCCAATAGCGTTATTTGATTTCGAAGTTACTTCAATAATTGTTCCCGTATAATAATTTAATCCACGGGCTAATGTTAAATCAAATTCAATTTCATTATTAATACAATTATTTTCACAAATAAATTCCATGATGGTATTTATTTCCTCAATGCCTTTCACACCTTCAATTGATTCTTTAAACAATATCTTTAATTTTTTAATAGAAATCTTTTCTTTACCTAATAAACTAGTTAATTTAGAAACAGAGCTACGATCAATTATTTCATTTAACTCATCAATTACTTTATTGAGACCTATCTTATCTATTTTATCAATTATTGATATAAAATCAGTTAGTTTATCAACTATTCCAATGTAATTTGCTAATGCATTTAAAATTCCACGGTGATTAATTTTAAAAATTATATCATTAAAACCTAGTTCTGAAAAAATGGTATCATAAAGTTTTATAAGTTCAATTTCTTGTAAAATTGAATTAGTTCCTATAATATCAGCGTCACATTGAGTAAATTCCTGAAATCTACCATGCTGAGGTCTATCAGCTCTCCATACATTTTGAATTTGAAAACGTTTAAAAGGAAAAATTAAGTCATTCTGGTGTTGTGCAACAAATCTTGCTAAAGGGACTGTTAAATCATATCTTAATCCCTTTTCGCTAATAGAATTAGTAAATTCAGAAAGGTTATTTGCTTGAAATGCACTAATATTTGCTTTTTTTACCTTTTCTCCAGAATTAAGTATTTTAAAAATTAATCTATCTCCTTCATTTCCATATTTTCCTAGAAGAGTAGAATTTTTTTCTAATGCTGGTGTTTCAATTTCTAAAAAACCAAATAAAAGAAAGTTTTTCTTAATAACATCTAAAATATAATTTCTCTTTGAAAGATTAGATGGTAAAAAATCTCTTGTTCCTTTTGGGTTTGAGGGTGTTTTAGACATTTAATTCATAATATAAAACAAATATCTAATTTTTTAAAACAATCAAGAAATTAAAGAGGAATTCTTTAAAACTTATTTTAAATAAAGTAATATTATTCTTGAGATTTAACTACTTCAAAAGAAATTTCATTAATTACATCTCTATGAAGTCTTATTGTAGCAGAATAATTTCCAAGTCTTTTAATCAATCCTCCTTGGACTTTTATAATTTTCTTGTCAAATTCAAAACCTGCATTAGTTAATTCATTATTAAGATTAACATTAGAAATAGAACCGAAAAGCTTACCACCTTTTCCGCATTTTGTCGGAATTTTAATTTCTAATTTATTTAATTTTTTAGCAACTTTTTTAGCCTCATCAATTAATTTTTTTTCTTTAAATTCTCTTTGCTTAATATTTTCTGCTAATACTTTTTTTGATGAAGAAGTTGCCAGGATAGCAAAACCTTGAGGAATTAGAAAATTTCTTCCATAACCATTTTTAACTGAAACGATATCATCTTTAAACCCTAGATTTGGTACATCATTTTTTAAAATTAATTCCATAATAATTATTTTAACATATCAGCTTGATAAGGTAAAAGTGCTAAATGTCTAGCACGTTTAACTGCAACAGAAATTTTTCTTTGAAATTTCAAAGAAGTACCTGTTAATCGTCTAGGTAATATCTTACCCTGTTCGTTAATGAATTTTAAAAGAAAATCAGGATCTTTATAATCAATATATTTAATGCCTGACCTTTTAAATCTGCAATATTTTTTATTACTTTTTGTAGCAATATCTAAAGGAGTTAAATATCTTATTTCACCTTGATTTGCTTTACCTGCTTGATCTATTGATGACATATCTATGCTTTTTTAGTATTACGTTCTCTTCTTTTTACTGACCATGCATCTGCATACTTATCGAGTTTTACATTTAAATAACGCATAATTCTTTCATCTCTTCTTAACTCTACTTCAAAGGAATCAATTATAGTTGGAGGAGCTTTAAAATCTATTAGATTATAAAATCCACTTTGTTTATTTTGAATTGGGTAAGCAAACTTTTTCAACCCCCAATGTTCGGTTGAAATTATTTCAGACCCTTTTTTAGATAGGTAGTCTTCAAATTTTTTTACTGTCTCCTTTACCTGGTCATCAGATAAAACGGGATTTAATATGAAAACAGCTTCGTAATGGTTCATAAATTTTATTAAAAAATTGGTCGCAAAAATACATTTTTAATATTGACTAGCAAAATTTGATACATAAATTAATTATATGGATCTACATCAATTAAAATATCAATGTTTCTAAAGAAAGAAATACTTTTAAAACTTTTCAAGCCTTTAGCTAATAATTCCTTTGATTTTGTTAAGTTTTTATTAATTGGGATTTTAATCAAAATATTTTTTATATACCTATTATTTATTCTCGGAATTATAGGAGATTCAGGTCCAAGTAATTGATCTCCATAATAATTTTTTAAAGCATCTGATAACCAGCTTGATGCTTTTACTAATTTTTCCAAATTTTTATGTTTTAAAACAATCTTAATTAACCTAGTGTATGGTGGATAATTAAATAAAAACCTTTGATTTAATTGTTCATTAAACATTCCTAAATAATCATGCTTAACAATTTTATCCATTAAATTATGATTTGGATTATAAGTTTGAATAACTACTTTACCTTGTTTTTTAGTCCTTCCTGCCCTTCCAGAAACTTGTTGAAGAAGTTGAAAACATTTTTCTTGTGATCTAAAATCTGGAAAATATATTAAACTATCTGCATTTACTACTCCAACTAAAGCTACATTTCTAAAATCAAGTCCTTTTGTTAGCATTTGAGTCCCAATCAAGATTTCAAAATCATTTTTTTCAAAAGAATCTATAATTTCTTGAAATGAATTTTTTCTTCTTGTAGAGTCATGATCCATTCGTTTAACTTTAAGATCAGGAAATATTGTTTTTATTTCCTCCTCTACTTGCTGGGTTCCTAAACCTTTTTTTAAAATAGTTTGATGAAAACACTTTTTACATTTAGTATTATTTCTTTCTTTAAAACCACAGTGATGACATTTTAATTCATTAGTTGATTGATGATATGTAAGACTTACATCACAATTAATACATTGATAAACAAATCCACAAGAATTGCACTCTAAATAAGGAGAGTGACCTCTTCTGTTTTGAAATAAAATAACTTGCTCATGATTTTCAAAAGTTTCTTTAATACTATTTAATAATAGAGTTGAAAAATTTCCATTTAAAGTTTTTTTAACGATAGACTCTTTTAAATCCTTAATTATAATTTTAGGCATACTAACATTCCCATATCTTTTTCCCAATTTTATTAAACCGTATTTGTTAGTTATAGCATTATAATAAGATTCTAAACTAGGAGTAGCTGAACCTAATAATGTCTTTGCATTATGAATAGTTGCTAAATATATTGCAGAATCTCTAGCATGATAACGAGGAGAAGGATTAAATTGTTTATAAGCATTCTCATGCTCTTCATCAACTATTATGAGTCTCAATTTATCATACGGTAAAAATATAGAAGATCTTGCTCCCAATATAACCCTTGCTTTTTCATCATTTTTGATTACTTTTTTCCATATCTCTGTTCTTTGCTCAAGAGAATATTTAGAGTGATAAACAGCTAAAGCATTTCCAAAATATTTTTTTAAACGTTTTATTAGTTGTGTTGTTAATGCAATCTCAGGAACTAAAAACAAAACTTGATTTTTCTTTTTTAAATTTTCTTCAATCAATTTTACATATATCTCTGTCTTTCCTGAAGAAGTAACACCATGTAATAATGAAACACTTTTATTCTCAAAATTTGAAACTATTTCATTAAATGCTTGTTTTTGATCTATACTTAGCTTTTTTGTTTTTATTTTATTACCTATATCAAATTGAATTCTATCAACAGTCTCATATTTCTTTTCTATAATTTTAGCATCAATTAAGGCATTAATAGTACCACGTGAAACCTTGCACTTTTTTATTAGTTCTTTTATAGAAATATTATTTTCAGTGAGTGAAAAAAGTGTTTCAATTACTTTTATTTGAGATTTTTTATTTTTAAGACTATCTATTAGATTTTTCTTCTCTTGATTATTTATAGATTTTTTATTAAAAATTATCTTCAGAATATTTTTTGGTTTGAAATAATCATAAATTTCTTCTTTTAAAGCAATTAATGAATTATCTAAAAGTTCATTTATAGTTTTGTTTATATTTTTTCTCTTAAGAATAGATATTATTTCACGATAAGTTATTTTTTTATTTAAAATTAAGTTTTGATAAATTAACTCTGCATTATCAGATAGCTCAAAATCTTTTATTTTATTTGTCAAAATAATTTCACTTTCACTTTTCAATAATAATAAACTAGGCAATGCTACTTTAAGTACCTGACCTAAAGGACTCATATAATATTTTGAAATCCAATGAATAAACTTTAACTGATTGTCATTTATTGAACATTCTTCATCAATAATGAACTCTATATCTTTTGGAATGTAAGAATCGGGTATTTGATTATGTTTATTAGCTACTATTGCTGTAATAAATTTTGATTTTCCAAATGGAACTATTACCCTAAAACCTATTCTTAAAAACTTAAATTCTTTTTCATTTACTCTGTAAGTAAACAAATTGTCTAAAGGAAGTGGGACTATTACATCAATATAATAATTCATCATTAATTATTCTTCAATTTATATATAACAACATTTAATTCAAATCCCAATAGTAAGGATATAGAATTTATCCATATATATAACATCATAATTATCAATGCGCCTATAGATCCATAAAGCTCATTATAATTGGAAAAATTCTCAATATAAAGACCAAAAAAATAAGTTGTAATTATTAGTAAGAATGTAGTCATAATAGAACCAGGAGAAATAAATTTTAAATTGCTTCCGTGAATTGTTCCAAAAAAATAAAGGGATGAAAATGCTATAAGAGCTACTATAATTAAAAAGATATATTTAAAATACACAAACAAATAAGAAATAATTGAAATATTTTTAGCAATTAAAAAATCGAAAAATATAGATATTACTGTTGCAAATAATACTACCAATACTAAAATAAAACCAACCATGATAGCATATAAATACTGCTTGATAAAATTTCTAGAAAATTCAACATGATAAGAGTCTGAAAAACCTTCAAAAACAGAATTAACACCATTACCTATAAGTATAATTGAGAAAAAAAGAGTTGAGGATAACAAACCACTTCTTTTATTAGTATTAATATCAAGAAAAATATCATGAAAAAAAACAGTAGATTCTTGTGGTAATAATGATTCTAATAAATCTAAAAATATTTTATCAAAATTTTCAATAGGGAAAAAAGGAATTAGATTTAAAACAAATAGAACAAATGGAAAAAAGGCCATAAAAAAACTAAAAGAAATACTTCCAGCTCTTGTGGAAATTGCGCCTTTTAAAATTCCTGTAAAATATAGTCTAAACAATTCATATAAAGAAAACCCATATAAACTTTCTAATTTAATTTTTTTTAAAAAATTTGAAATATTATTAATAATCGAAAAAATAAAATTAGTTTTAAGCAATCTAATATATTTATATTAAATATAAATTAAAATTATCCAATTGTTTAGTTAATGAAAATTAAGTTATTAGTAGTTGGAAATACAACAGATTCCTTATTAAAATCTCTAATTTTAAATTATAAAAAAAGAATAAAACGTTATGTAAATTTTGAAATAACTGAATTAAATATTTTTAAATTTAGAAAAATAATATTGACATTCTTCAATTAAATAATTAGATTGTTTATTGTAGAACAGTTATATAGAGATTTCACCATAATTAATAATCACCCATGTCACAATCAATAACTAATGAAATTAACTTTTGCTTCAGGAAATAAAAATAAATTTCTAGAAATAGAAAAAATTATTCCTAATAAATTTCAACTAGGAAATCTTTCAGATCTCAATTTTTTTGATGAAATTCCTGAAAATGAAGACTCTATTGAAAGGAATGCTGCTTATAAAGCAAATTTTATTCATTCAAAATTTAATGTAAATGTATTTGCTGATGATACTGGTTTAGAAGTGCAAGCCTTAAATGGTAGACCTGGTGTTCATTCAGCTAGGTTTGCAGGTATTGAATGCGATGCTGAAAAAAATATGGATAAACTTCTTTTTGAATTAAAAAATGCAGAAAACAGAACAGCTAGATTCAAAACTATCATTGCATTAGTAATTAATAAGAAGTTTTACCAATTTGAAGGAATAATTAATGGTGAAATATTAAAGTCTAAAAAAGGAAATAATGGATTTGGTTATGATCCTATCTTTAAACCAGATGGTTATATAGAAAGTTTTGCGGAATTACCAATAGAAACAAAAAACAAAATTAGCCATAGAGCAATAGCAATACTTAAATTAATCGATTTCTTAAGTAAAATAAATAAAAGTTAATATTATAATAAATAAAATTTTAATTTTAAGAAAAATCTTTTTAGTTTGTATTTTTGATTCATCAATGAATAAAATAAATAAGCACCTATTTTTTTTCATGGTTTTTAGTTTATTAACTGGAAATGCAATAGCACAAAACCAAACACTTACGGGGTTTGTTGAAAATGCAGCTGATAATTCGCCTATTGCTAGTGTTCATGTAATAAATCTTTCGCAGGTTATAGGAGTTATAACTGATAAAGCTGGAAAATTTGAAATTCCAGCAAGACTTAATGACACTCTATATCTTTCATATCTAGGTTTTAAATCCATAAAAGTTAGAGTTACAAATGACTTTCTTAAGTTTAAAAATTCAAAAATTCAATTAACAGAATTAGCGTACGCACTAGAAGAAGTAATTATATCCCCATATAAATTAACTGGATACTTAGAAATTGATGCCAAGAACATTCCTATAAGTAGATCTTTTAGATATAGCATTCCTGGTTTACCCTCAAAGGGTTATGAAGGTGGTTCAAGAAATGTAGGTGCCTTCTCTAAAGTGATAAATTCTATATTTAACCCTGCAGATTTTTTATATAATCTTTTTGGAAAAAATCCTAAACAACTTAGAAAACTAAAACAAATGAAAGATGATTACAGAATTCGAGAGTTATTAGCTTCAAAGTTTGACAGAGAGACATTGAAGGAGTTATTACAAATTGAAAAAATAGATATTGATGAAATATTAAGAAATTGTAATTATTCTGATAATTTTATTATTTCTGCAAATGATCTTCAAATATTAGATGCAATAAGTGGTTGCTATGAAGAATTTAAAGTGCTTAACAGAAAGTAATCCATTAAATAATTAAATTTTAAAAGATTAACTTTGTAGACTTTCAAAAGAAAGTGTATGCAACTTAATTCCCTAAATGCTATTACTCCAATTGATGGAAGATATTATGATAAAACTAAAGGGTTCAGCATTTTTTTTTCAGAACAAGCCTTAATCAAATACAGGGTTTTAGTTGAGTTGGAATATTTCATAGCCTTAACTAGAACAGAAATTTCAACTTTAAGTGATTTTCCAAAAGATTCAATTAAAAAAATAAAAGATATTTATTTAAACTTCTCCTATGATGATGCTATTTCAATAAAAGAAATTGAAAAAAAAACAAATCATGATGTTAAAGCTGTAGAATATTTTATAAAAAATAAATTTAAAGATCTAAAATTAGATAAGTATTTAGAATTCATTCACTTTGGACTTACTTCTCAAGACATTAACAATACTGCTATTCCCCTTTCTATTAAAAATGCTTTAAATGAATTATATCTTCCAGAATTAAATAAATTAATTAATTTATTAGAAGAAAAAAGTAATGAATACTCTGATATACCGATGCTTGCTAGAACTCATGGGCAACCTGCATCCCCTACAAGACTCGGAAAGGAAATTGAAGTTTTTAAAGTGAGACTTGATGAACAGTTGAAATTTTTAAATTCAATTCCAATAGCAGCTAAATTTGGAGGAGCTACAGGTAATTTTAATGCACATCAAGTAGCTTTTCCAAAAATTAATTGGAAAAATTTTGCAACTTGTTTAATTAATGATTTAGGTCTTCAGCATTCTTTTCCTACAACCCAAATTGAACATTATGACCATCTAGCTTCTTTATTTGATTCTTTAAAAAGAATAAATACAATAATAATAGATTTTAACAGAGATATATGGTCTTATATTTCAATGGATTATTTTAAACAAGAAATAAAGAAAAATGAAGTTGGATCATCAGCGATGCCTCATAAAGTCAATCCTATAGATTTTGAAAATTCTGAAGGTAACCTTGGATTAGCAAATGCTATTTTTGAACATTTATCTTCTAAATTACCAATATCAAGACTTCAAAGAGATCTTACAGACAGTACAGTTTTAAGAAACGTTGGTGTTCCATTTAGTCATACTACAATAGCTATTCAATCAACTATAAAAGGAATTAATAAGTTGATTGTAAATAAATCAAAAATTGAAAGTGATTTAAATGATAATTGGGCAGTTATTGCAGAAGCTATCCAAACAATTTTAAGAAGGGAAGGTTATCCTAATCCTTATGAAGCTTTAAAACAACTTACTAGAAAAAACACATCAATCAATCAAGAAAAAATTCACAGTTTCATTGACTCACTAAAAATTGATAAAGAAATTAAAAATGAGTTAAAATTGATTACACCCTCAAACTATACTGGAATCTAACCTTTATTTACTCTCCTATTTGAGGTTTTTCTATAAATTCAGAATCTAAACCTATTTTAAATTTTCCTTCAGAAATTTTCATAACATCTTTTTCAATCTTATTAAACTCTTTAGAAGATGAATTAAAGTGGTTAACGACAGTGGCAAGTGAATTCCCTAGTTTATTATGAAAGTCTTGATAAGAATTTAAATGATTAGAAAGTTTTTGAACATTTTTTATTACTAACTCAATTGATTTTTCAAATTTCAAATTATTTAGAGCCTTCATAGTAATCTGCAGCATAGGAAATAGGCTCATAGGTGATACTATCATAACCTTCTTTTCATATGCATAAGAAACCAAATCTTTTGAATTAATTTGTAATGTACCAACTCTGTTGTTCAATAAATCTTGATACAAACCATCTGCAGGAATAAACATAAAAGCATAATCTAATGTTTTTTCAGAAGGTCGTATATATTTAGATGTTTCATCAATTCTTGATTTAATATCTTCCTTAAACTTTTTTTCTAATGATTGTATTTCTGTTGAATCTGAACTTTCAATCATTTTGTTATAATTATCAAGTGAGAACTTTGCATCAATAGGAATGATATGTTCATTAACCATCACAATTGCATCGACAGATTCACCATTTTTAAAACTATATTGCATTTTAAAAATCTCCGGCGGAAGAACATTAGACAGTAAATTTTCTAATTGTATTTCTCCAAAAATTCCTCTCTGTTTTTGATTACCTAATATTTTTTCGAGTGTTTTCATTTGATTAGCAAAATTTAACACTTGTTCATTGGTTCCTTTTATTTTTTCTAACTCCACTGTGACATCTTTAATTACCTTGTTGGAATCAGAAAATTGTTTTTGAATATTTTCTTTTGAAGTTTTATGGAAATCATTTATTTCTTTATTTATTGACAATAATTTATTCTCAATTTCTATTCTATTTTTTTCAGAATTTTCACCGACTTCTTTTCTTATATTCTGAATTTCATTACTAAGATTATTGGTAAGTTGAACAATAAGTTCATCCGAAGATCCACTTTTATCATTTTTTACTGAATATATAAGAAAAGCTAAAGCAAATAATATTGCAATAAGAAGAATCGTTATTTCCATATGACTAAGATAGAAATATTATTATTTACTCAAATACATTTTTCTTCTTGAATACAATTCATAAAATTGATCATCTTTTAGGTCATCTATAAATAAAATACTTTCGCCCGTACTTTTCATCTCAGGACCTAGACTTTTATTTACATTTGGAAACTTATTGAAAGAAAAAACGGGTTGTTTAATAGCAAAACCTTCAAGTTCAGGTTTATAATCTATGTCTGAAACCTTAAGTTTACCAAGCATCACTTTTGTAGCATAGTTAACATAAGGTTGCTTATATGCTTTAGATATGAACGGAACGGTTCTAGAAGCTCTAGGATTTGCTTCAATTATGTAAACAACTTCATCTTTAATTGCAAATTGAATATTTATTAAACCTACAGTGTTTAATGATAATGCAATTTTGTTAGTATGATCTATAATTTGTTGCATTACCAATTTTCCTAAATTAAATGGAGGAAGAGTTGCATTAGAATCACCTGAGTGAACTCCACAAGGTTCTATATGTTCCATGATTCCTATAATAAGAACATTTTTCCCATCACATATAGCATCAGCTTCAGCTTCAATTGCACCATCCAAATAATGGTCTAATAAAAGTTTATTATTTGGAATTTTTTGAAGAAGATCTTTTACATGGACCTCTAATTCTTTTCTATTAATAACAATCTTCATTCCTTGGCCACCTAAAACATAAGATGGTCTAATAAGAATTGGAAAATCTAGTTTATCAGCAATAACTAATGCTTCATCAGGAGTTTCAGCCACACCAAATTCTGGATAAGGAATTTTATTTTCTTTTAATAGAGTTGAAAAGCTTCCTCTATCTTCCGCTAAATCTAAAGATTTATATGTAGTGCCAATAATTTTAATTCCATACCTATCTAACTTCTCCGAAAGTTTAAGTGCAGTTTGTCCACCTAATTGAACTATAACTCCCTCAGGTTTTTCGTGTTGTATTATATCATAAATATGTTCCCAAAATACAGGTTCAAAATATAGTTTGTCAGCAGTATCAAAATCAGTTGAAACAGTTTCTGGATTACAATTTATCATTATTGTTTCATATCCACATTCAGATGAAGCAAGCACTCCATGAACACAGCAATAATCAAATTCAATACCTTGTCCTATTCTATTTGGACCAGAACCCAATACAATAATTTTTTTTCTGTCCGTAACTTCACTTTCATTTTGTGTAGTTATTGTACCGTCAGATAATTGAATTGACTCTTCAAAAGTAGAGTAATAATAAGGTGTTTTTGCTTTAAATTCTGCAGCACAAGTATCTACTAGCTTATAAACCCTGTTTATATTTAAATTTCTCCTTTTTTTATGAACTACACTTTCTAGACAACCTAGCATATGTGCTATTTGACGATCTGCAAATCCCATTTGTTTAGCTTCTAATAATAATTCCTTTGAAATATTATCAATCTTAAACTTTGAAATCTCATTTTCTAAAGTAATTAAGGATTCATATTGTCTTAAATACCAAATATCAATTTTTGTAATTTCATAAATTCTATCGATGGAAATACCCATTTTAATCGCATCATATATAACAAAAACTCTATCCCAAGATGGATTAGTTAATTTATTAATAACTGTTTCATAATCTGTGTATCCTTTTCCGTCAGCCCCTATTCCATTTCTTTTAATTTCTAATGACTGTGTTGCCTTATGCAAAGCTTCCATAAAAGACCTTCCTATACCCATAACTTCACCAACTGATTTCATTTGAAGTCCTAATGTTCTCTCAGAGCCTTCAAATTTGTCAAAATTCCATCTTGGAATCTTAACAATTACATAATCTAGTGTAGGCTCAAATAATGCAGATGTAGATTTTGTAATTTGATTATCTAACTCATCTAAACTATATCCTATTGCAAGTTTACTAGCAATTTTTGCTATAGGATAACCTGATGCTTTTGAAGCGAGAGCAGATGATCTAGATACTCTTGGATTTATTTCAATTGCAATAATGTCTTCTTTTTCATCAGGACTAACGGCAAACTGAACATTACACCCTCCAGCAAAATCTCCAATGCTTCTCATCATTTTTATTGCCATATCTCTCATTCTTTGATAGGCAGTATCTGACAGCGTCATAGCTGGTGCTACAGTAATAGAATCTCCCGTATGAATTCCCATTGGATCCATATTTTCAATAGTACAAATAATTACTACATTATCGTTTTTATCTCTTAAAAGTTCTAATTCGTACTCCTTCCATCCCATCAATGCTTTATCTATCAAAACCTCATGAATAGGTGAGGCTTCTAGTCCTCTAGTTAATAATTCATCAAAATCTTTAGATTTATGTACTAAAGAAGCTCCACTACCACCCAATGTAAAAGATGGGCGAATCACCAAAGGAAATCCAAATTCCTGAGCTATTTCTTTTCCTTTTAAAAAAGAGGTAGCTGTCTTAGCAGGTGCTACTGGAATATTAATTTTTATTAATAACTGTTTGAACTGCTCTCTATCTTCAGTTATATTTATTGCATCAATATCTACACCAATAATTTCTACATCAAATTCTTTCCAAATTCCTTTTTCATCAGCTTCAATACATAAATTTAAAGCGGTTTGACCACCCATTGTAGGTAATACTGCATCAATTTCATGTTTAGATAAAATCTCCTTTATTGAAGTTGTCGTTAATGGTTTCAAATAAATATGATCAGCCATTACAGGATCTGTCATAATAGTAGCAGGATTAGAATTTATTAAAACTGTTGTAATTCCATCCTCTTTCAAAGATCTAAGTGCTTGAGAACCAGAATAATCAAATTCACAAGCCTGACCTATAATTATGGGTCCAGAACCAATTATCAAAATGCTTTTTAATTCTTTTCTTAAGGGCATTAATTTTTTAAATTTCCGGTTAATGAATATATATAAAAAAAGGTGTTACTAAAAAAGTAACACCTTAAATTTTTTAAATTTTTATTCACTTATTTTTTATGTCTCGTTTCACAAGAAACTGAAACTTTATTTCTTCCTTTGGATCTTCTAGATGAAAGTATTTTTCTGCCACTAGGCGTAGACATCCTTTCTCTAAACCCATGTTTATTACGTCTTTTTCGATTTGATGGTTGAAAAGTTCTTTTCATTACAATTAATTAACTATTTTTAACCAAATTTGCGGCCAAATATACAATATCTTTTAACTAACTCAAATGTAATATTCAAAAAATTTTGAGTTTAATTAGTAATAAAATATAATAATATATGTATCCAAAATATATAAAATTAATTCTAGCTACTTTAACATTAATTTATTCAATATTTCAATTTTTTGAAAATAATATTGGAAATGGAATAGCATTAATTTTTTTGATGATAATTTTCATTTTTTTATATTTTAAAAATGAGATTATATTACTTGCTTTTCTTAGACTTAGAAAACAAGATTTTGATGGAACTGAAAAATGGCTGAATAAAATAAAAAATCCCGAAAGTGCTTTAACAAAAAAACAGGTTGGTTACTATAATTATTTGAGAGGAATTATCTCTTCTCAAACAAATTTAACTGTTGCAGAAAAATTTTTTAAAAAAGCTATTGCAATTGGTTTATCAATGAATCATGATTTAGCAATGGCTAAATTAAGTTTAGCTGGAATTTTAATTCAAAAAAGAAGAAAAAGAGAAGCCACAATTTTGTTAAATGAAGCTAAAAAAATAGATAAACAAAAAATGTTGTCAGATCAAATTAAAATGATGCAACAACAGATGAAAAGAATTTAATTCCCTTCAATAAGTTTTGGAATTTTTTTGCTAATCCATTCAGCTCTTTTTAATATCATAGCATGATCTCCTCTTGGTAATTCAATATAATCATTTAAAAAATTAGTTGGGAAAATTAAATCCTTTGATCCATGTATGTGAATTATATTGTCTATAGGTTTACTTTGTTTCCATTCAATTAACTCTTTAATAGACCAACTCAAATAGTTTTCATCTCTTACAGAAAGATATTTTCTATAAAGTTCTACCCTCCTTTTAATTTTAGGACCTAAAACAAAAGAAATTAGAGATTCAAAATCATTTATCCACTTGAAAGGAAGTAATTTATAACTTTTAGTAATTTTTCCAAACTTCATATGAGATGGTAGCTCATCATTACATTTTATACTTGATATAATTATTAACTTCTTATATTGAATAATTTTAGAAATCTCTTGTACAAGGACACCTCCAAAAGAAACACCAATAAGAACAGGATCTTTATGAATTATTAATTTGGAATATCTTTTAGCATAATCTTCCAATGACTCATCTTTTCTAGGATCTATCCACTCTAAATAATGCAAGGTAAAATTTGAAGGAAATTCTATTTTTTCAAAAATTAAAGAATTTGCAGACATTCCTGGCATTAAATAAACATCTATTGTTTTTACAGGCATATTTGTGATTAAAATCTTCTTTAAGTTCTATTTTTAGTATATTTGTATACTACAAAATTAGAGATTAAAATTAAATGGGAAATCTAATTATTAACGATAATACTTTTCTACGTCAGTTTGAAGTTGAGATTGATGAAGATTTAGCTAAAATAGAATACGCCCTTCAGGACAGAAAAATTTTTCTTACCAAATTAATTATCCCATATTCTAATTCTAACCCAGATTTTGAAGAAACTTTTATAAGAGAAGTTTTTGAAATAATAAAAGAAAAGAACATTAGAATTATGCCAACTTCACCTGAAATCAGAAAGTTTATAAAAAAACATAAGCAATTTAAGAATCTGCTTCCTATTGGAGTTAGGCTCTAACAAGTTTTTTAGAGTTTTCAGCGAGAACATAACCATCATTAGAAATTTCCTTTAAATTATATTTTACAATATTATCAACTAGGTTTTTTCTCCATGGAGTTTTAACTCTTACATAATTTTCTGAAAAACCATAAATAAATCCTTTTTTGTTCTCTGATTCAAATAATATGTTTTTATTAGTTCCTACTTGTTTAGAATAAAAATTTCTTCTCATTTTTACTGATAATGATCTCAATAATTTACTTCTTTTAGATCTAACTTGCTTAGGAACCACATTAGGAAAGTTATTTGCTAAAGTTTTATCTCTTTCAGAGTAAGAAAAAACATGTAAATAAGAAATGTCTAAGCTTTTAATGAACCTATAAGTTTCCATAAATAATTCATCAGTTTCTCCAGGGAAACCAACTATTACATCGGCACCAATACATGCATTTGGTATTAAAGATTTTATATAATTAACTCTTTCCTTATATAATTCTCTTTTATATCTCCTTCTCATTAATTTAAGAATAGTATTACTTCCACTTTGTAAAGGAATATGAAAATGAGGAACAAACTTTTTACTGTTTGCAACAAAACGAATTATATCGTTTGACAATAAATTTGGTTCTATTGAAGAAATTCTAATTCTAGCAATTCTGTCAACTTGATCCAATTCTTTAATTAATTCTAAAAAAGTATTATCATGTTTTTTTTTACCAAACTCTCCCTTGCCATAATCTCCAATATTAACACCTGTTAATACAATTTCTTTAACCCCAGATTCAGATATAGACTTAGCATCTGAAATAATATTAGTTAATTTATCACTTCTTGAAATTCCTCTCGCTAAAGGAATAGTACAATAAGTACATTTATAATCACATCCATCCTGTACTTTTAAAAATGACCTAGTTCTATCACCAATAGAATAACTTGAACTATAGAAATCAGTCTCACTAATTTCACATGAATGAATTTCTCCAAAATCATTTTTATTTAAATCATTTAAGTAATCTAAAATTTTGAATTTTTCTTTACTCCCTAAAACTAAATCTACACCCTTCAACTTAGCTAATTCTTCTGGTTTTAATTGAGCATAACATCCTATCGCAATGATAAATGCTTTTGAATTTGTTTTTAAAGCTTTTAAAACTAAATTTTTAAATTGTTTATCTGCATTTTGAGTAACAGAACAAGTATTAATTATGTATATGTCTGAAATTTCATCAAATTTCACAATATTATACCCAGCATCAAGAAATTGTCTTGAAATTGTAGAACTTTCTGAAAAATTCAATTTACATCCTAAGGTTGTTAATGCAACTTTTAAA
>JAAZZF010000106.1 GCA_014239275.1 Flavobacteriaceae bacterium
AGAGCTAAGAGAAAAAATAAGAAGAAATAATTCCTCTATTCTTTAATCCAACCACCCCCAAGAACTCTATGGCCAAACTGGTCTTTGCTATAGAATACGCATGCCTGCCCCGGTGAAATACCGTCTTCAGGATTAGTTAAATTAACATGCGCTGTATTATCATGTTTTAGATCTACTTTTGCTTCTAGTAAATTGCCTGTAGACCTAACTTTTACAAAAATGTTTTGATCAAGATCTTTTTTATCCGTTAATAAATTTAAATCTTTAAGAGATATATTTTTTTTCCCAAGGTTTTCTTTTGGTCCAACTATAATTTCATTATTATCAGAATTTATCTTAAGAACATAAAGAGGTTCTTTATCTGAAACTTTAATTCCTTTTCTTTGACCAATAGTGAAATTAATAATACCGTCATGAACACCAATTACTTTTCCATCCAAATTTTTAATGTTTCCTTTTTGAAAAGAATCTGGTCTAAATTTTCTTATTACAGACGTGTAGTCACCATTAGGTACAAAACAAATGTCTTGGCTATCAGGTTTGTCAGCAACATTTAAATCTAATTCTTTAGCAATTTGTCTTGTTTTATCTTTTAGCATGCCACCTAACGGAAATCTTAGATAATCCAATTGTTCTCTTGTCGTGTTAAATAAAAAATAACTTTGATCTCTATTTTCATCAATTGCTCTATACATATTATTTGAATTATTTGTGGTAATGTTTTTTACATAATGACCAGTTACTAAAGCATCTGCATTAAGTTCTTTTGAAACTTCAAACAAGTCTTTAAACTTTACAGTTTGATTACACTGAATACACGGTATTGGAGTTTCTCCATTTAAGTAACTTTCAACAAAATTGTCTATTACACCTTGTTTGAACTTATCTTGATAATATAAAATTTTATGCTCTATGCCTAATTTATGTGCAACACGTTTAGCATCCATTATATCTTGACCTGAACAACATTGTTTAGATGCTGCAACTTCTTTACCGTCATCATAAAGTTTAAGTGTAATGCCTATAACTTTATAACCTTCATTTTTCATAATACCGGCTACAGTTGAAGAATCTACTCCACCAGACATAGCTACTACTACAGTAGTATCCTCAGGTCTTTTATTAATTCCAATAGAGTTTAATTCTTTATTCATAAGGTGGTATTTATACTTATTTACAATATAAGTTAAATTAAATGATTTTAGATTATGAACCAGGCGACAAAGTCACTAATCCAAACAATAAAAACTGGGGCATTGGACAGGTTCAATCTATCATTAATGAAAAAGTGACTGTAAATTTTGAAAATGTTGGAAAAAAAGTAATCAACGCTAAAAATATAGAATTAAAAAAACTAAAATAAATCTAGATGGATATAAAAATAATTGTAGAAAATCTAATTGATGCATTCTTATCTGCAGGTGAACTTTCGCTTTTTTTAAGAGACAAAGGCTTAACTAAAGAAATTAAATCTGACAATACGCCTGTCAGTAATGGAGATTTAGAAGTTAATAAATTTATTACTGATAAAATATCAAATATAACACCTGATATTCCAATTATATCTGAAGAAACAACTGACAATAAAGATAACAAAACATTAAAAGATTTTTGGCTAGTTGATCCAATAGATGGAACGTACGACTATATTAACAACCTTGAAGAATTTACTATTAATGCTGGATTAATTATTAATAATAAACCTGCTGCAGGATTAATTTATGCACCAGCTAAAAAAAGAATGTTTTACTCCTTCGGAAAAGGTAATGCATTTGAACTATGTGATGGAAAAACTATAAATTTGAGTGAAAAAAATATTAAATCTAGACCTATTAAATTTGTTTCTTACTCAAATAAAATTAAGCCAGAAATTCAAAAGATTTATCAAGAAGTTGGTGTGCTAGAAAACATAAAAATGAAAAGTTCTTTAAAATTTTGTGTGGTAGCTGCTGGAGATTATGATGGTTATGTTGCAGAACCTAGGGCTTATGAATGGGATATAGCAGCTGGTCATGCAATATTAGAACACTCTGGTGGTACAGTTACTGATTTTGATGGTAATGAAATATTGTATGGAAAAAAAGATTTAAAGAATCCTAGTTTAATCTTAAAAAGTAGAAATCTTATAAATGGATGAGCAGTTAAGAATTATATTAATAATAATAGTATCTACTTCTATATTTGGATTATTAGTATTTGTATTTGTTAAAAATTATATAAGAAATAAAATTAATAATTTAGTTGATGAAGAAAAAGATAAAAAATTAAAGTAAATTAATTATCTTAAGAAATTCATCTTTTTCCATATCCATTACTTTTCTAGAAGTTTGAAAATCAAAACCATTACGAGCCAATAGAGAGATATCTTTTTTATAAAATAAACTTCTATTGTCTTCTGTTCTAGCTGGGCCTATTCTTTTTTTTTTACAAACTTTAATTGCTGAAAAGAAATCTTGATCAGAGTTATCTTCTCTAATTTTTTCAACAGTGTCTTTAATAAATTCATCATGAATTCCTTTTCCCATCAAATAATTTCTTATTTTATTAATAGAATTCCCTCTTTGAATCATACTTTTTGCTTTACTTTCAGAATAAAATTGATCATTTATAAATTTATTTTTTTCAAGATCAGATAGAACAATATCAATTAATTTATTAACATCTTTTTTTCTAACGTCAGATGATGAAAGTTTCATGTATTTTTTCAATAAATAGGTTTTAAGCTGTTGTTTTGAGGGGGCATATTTTTCAACATAAGCAAATGAGAAATTTCTCATCTCTTCAACGGTTACTTGAAGTGTTTTTTTTCTATTTCTTATAGGAATCATGGTTAGATTTTATATAATATATCTAAATGATCGAACAAATTTATACTTATTTTACAATTGAAACGCTTTATATGTGGGTAAATTTAGGAGTGCTACCATTCTGGTTCATTTTGATTTTTTTTCCTCAATCTCATTTATGTAGATATTTTGTAGCATCAATTTTTCCAATTTTTATTTTAAGTGGAGCTTATGTTTTTGTTTTATATAAATCATATCAACTTAATTATGATTTTATTGGTAATTTTACTCTTTACCTTGGATTAGTTGAGCTATCTAGGTTGTTTGAAGATCATTTGTATCTAATGGTTTTTTGGACACACTTTGTTGCAATAAATTTATTCTTAGGTGGTTGGATTGTAAAAGATGCTCAAAAATTTAATATCAACAAAATCTTATTAGCTGTTCCTATAATCATTACTTATCTAATTGGACCGATTGGTTTGTTCGTTTATTGGATTATTAGAATTTTCTATGCAAAAAGAATGAATTTATATGAGTAGTCATATAGATTTTTATTTTGATATAATCAGCCCTTACGCATACATCGCACATAAAAAAATCCAAAAAATTAAAGATATTAAATTTATCTATAAACCCATCTTACTTGGAGGTCTTCATAATCTAGCTGAAATAACCGCACCCGCATTTAATAAATATAAAATGAAAAATATGCAAAACGATTGTGAATTGGTGTCAAAAAAAAATCAAATAGATTTTATATGGAATTTAAAATTTCCAATTAATTCTCTTAATATAATGAGGGGCTATTTATTTGTAGATAAAGATAAACAAGAAAATTATGTAAATACTTTTTTCAAAGCATATTGGAATGACAATTTAGACTTATCTAACGAAGAAGAGTTTTCAAAATTGCTAAAGAATTTAGAAATTAATCAAGATCAATTTGTTAATGGAATTAAAAATCAATCTAT
>JAAZZF010000107.1 GCA_014239275.1 Flavobacteriaceae bacterium
ACTTGGAATGAAGTATATGTCTCCATTATCTTGGGAAGCATGGTGGCTTGTTCATGTTACTATAGCTATGATAATATTTCCATTTATTTGGGCTATTATCGTTATTCCTGATTTATTCCAAATTATTTCTTCTTCTCCAATCGAATCTATTCAAATGGCAATGCTTTATGGTTTTTTATGGGGAATAGGAGGTATTATGTTCGGTGTAAGTGTTCCTTATATAGGCTTGTCTTTGACAATGGGTATAGTAATGGGTCTAGCAGGCTCTGTTGGAAGCTTAATTCCTTTTTTTCAAGGTTCAAATTCAACAAGTGATCCTGTTTTTCAATATGTAATAGGAGGTTTATTAATATCTCTTGTAGGAGTTGCTCTTACAGCAAAAGCAGGAATTGATAGAGATAAATTACAAAATTTAACTAATTCTAATAATTCAAATATTACTAAAGGAATTTCAATTGCAATAGTGTGTGGAGTTTTATCAGCTCTTTTAAATGTAGGTTTTTCTAATGCTACTCCTATTGCCAAAACTGCTGAAGAGTTTGGGGTTATTACAAGAAATTCTAGTTTGGCTGCTTGGGTTGTAGTTCTTTGGGGAGCATTCATTATGAATGCTTTATATTGTATTTACTTGCTATTTAAAAACAATTCTTGGAAATCTTTTAAAACAATAGGATCTTTTAAAGCATACAGATGGTCTTTTATTGCAGGTTTATGTTGGTTTGCTGCTTTAGGAGTATATGGACAAGGAGCTGCTTTATTAGGAGATATAGGACCTGTGATAGGCTGGCCAATGTTATTAGGTCTTTCTCTAATTATTAGCAATTTCTGGGCTTATAGAGCAGGGGAGTGGAAAAATGCAAAAAAACCATTTAATTTACTTTTATTAGGTTTGGTAGTCCTTATAGCATCAGCAGTTGTTTTAGGATTAGGAAGTACAGTTTAATTAAATTTTAAAATTTGAAAAGAAATAATATAGTTGGTTATGGTGAGTTACTATTAAGGTTAACTCCTTCAAATCATTCACAATTAATAGATCAGGCTACTAGCTTAAATTTATCATTTGGAGGATCGGAAAGTAATATTATTTCCAATCTTTCAAATCTGGGACATAACACTAAAATGATTACTTCATTTCCTAATAACTCACTAGGGAAATCTGCTAATCGTTTTCTAAAAAGTTTTGGAGTAAATACTGATGATATTATTTTTAGAAATGGTAGAATTGGCACCTATTTTATTGAACATGGAGCATCACTTAGATCCTCTAAAATAATTTATGATAGGCTAGATAGCTGTTTTTCAAAAGAAAAGGTTGATGATAAAGTATGGAATAATATTTTTAATAATTGTTCATATTTTGTTTTGTCAGGAATTACACCCTCACTTTCAAAAGAATGTCAGGACAATGTTCTTAGATCCGTTAAAATTGCAAAATCAAATAAAGTAAAGATTGTATTTGATTTAAATTTTAGAAGAAATTTATGGAATGAAAAAGAAGCTTTTGATTTTGTTTCAAAAATAATTAATGATGTAGATATTTTAATTGGTAATACAGGATCAATATCAGATATATTTGGATATAAATATAAGTCTTCAAATAATTTTTCAGAATTGGAAAATACAACTAAAGATGCTTGTGAATTCATTTCTAAAGATTTTTCATTTGATTTAATAGCTTTAACTATAAGAAATCAAATTAATGCTACATATAATCAACTAGGGGGTTTAATTAAAGTTGATGGAAAGTATTTTAATGGTAAATCATTTGAAATTGATATTATTGATAGAATTGGAGGAGGAGATGCTTTTTCGTCAGGAATTATTCATAGTTTAATTAAAGGTTATAATTCTCAAGAGATTATAAATTTTTCAAATTCGTGCTTTGCATTAACTCAAACCATTAAGGGAGATATTAATTATTTTGATGAAGAAGATATCTTAGAATTTGGATCTGATAATTATTCAGGACACATAAAAAGATAGATTAAATGAAAGATGTTTTTCAAGAAATAAATAAATCTAAAGTTATAGCAGTTCTTCAAATAGATTCATTAGAAAATGTTTCACCATTGTGTGAAACTTTAGTTAATGAAGGAATTAATATAATAGAAATTGCTTTAAGAACTGATGTTTCTCAAAAAGCAGCAGAACTAATTCTTAAAAATTTTCCTCAAATTTTAGTTGGATTAGGAACTGTAATTAATGAAGATCAGGTTAGATTCGCTTTAGATTCGGGTGTAAATTTTGCTGTCTCTCCAGGATGTAATCCTAAAATCATCGATTTAGCTTTTAAAAACAACTTACCATTTTTCCCCGGAATATCTAGTCCAAGTGATATAGAAATATCCGTTGATCATGGATGTAAAATATTAAAATTTTTTCCAGCTGAAAATTTAGGAGGAATAAATTATTTAAATTCAATTAATGCTCCTTATAACCATTTGAATTTAAAATATATTCCACTTGGAGGAATTAACTTATCCAATGTAAAAAATTATTTAAACTCGGAATTGGTTTTAGGAATAGGAGGAAGTTGGATTGCACCAAGAAATTTAATTAATCAAAAGAAATGGAATGATATCTCATCTAATGCTAAAGAAATAACTAAACTTGTTTCTTCACAAGGATAGTTTTATAAGTCTAGCATATTTTGAACTCTGTTCATCCTCTGATGTTATCCAAAAGTTTTTATTATCAATAATTTTTACAGCTTCTACTTGAGTTTTTCCAATAGGAATTTTAAACATGTTAATTGTATAATTATTTGTTTTACTTAAGTAGAAATCCTTAACTGTAATTAAATAATATTCATTAAAATTAACTGTAGAAGTCAATGCTAATAATCCAAGCTCTTGGCTATAATCAGCTCCTGTTATTATAGAGTTGGTTTTCAAAGTGCCAATTTTTTTAGCATCATATTTTCCTTCTTCTTTAGGAATTGAATAAAATTCAGTTATTTTTTTTGCACGATTTTTTGTAAAAATTATAAGATTGTTATCAATTGAAATTAATCCTTCCGCATCATAGATAGTATTTCTATTTATTTTAAATGATTTTTGTTCTGGGTAATTAAATGAAATAATTTGATTTTTTTCTTTACTTTTTTCATCAATTGGAACTTTGTATATTTTAAGATCTCTTCTGTTGTTATAGTTGTTTCCAGAATCAGAAATATATAAATACTTACTGTCTTTTGTGATATCTTCCCAGTCCTTATTTGAGGCAGATTTAATTTTTCTTTTTTTTAAAATTTTTCCTTTTTTTGAAAGATAGTATAAGCTTGCTTCTCCACCAGAATCGTTATGTGTTATTAATAAATCCCCAATTATTTCTAAACCTGATGTTTCTTCAACAATATTAGATAGTGGATAATCTTTAATTACTTCTTGAGAATGGATTTTTGTTAAAAAGAATATAAAAAATAAAATGAGAGATTTTTTCATTTTTCAATATTAGTGATTTATTAGATCTCTTTATTAATAAATATGAAATGTTTTATTATTATATTAATGAAGTAAATTTTTAAACCATTAATTATGAATAAACTAGTCGATTTTTTAAAGTATAATAATTACAAAGTGTCTATTGAGAGGAAGTCCTTTTTATTAATAATAATTTTTTCACTTTTCATTATTTCATGTAATTATAATAGCTCGTTGGATTATCATATAACAAAAAAAATTCCTGTTGTTGATACATATTTTGAAACTGAAATTATAGATAATTATCGATGGCTTGAAGATGATATGTCATCTGAAACAGAAGACTGGGTTAGTAAACAAAATGAGCTTACTTATGATTATTTAAATAAAATTCCCTTCCGTGACGAACTTAAAACAAGACTTTCGGACTTGTGGAATTATGAAAAAATATCTGCACCATTTAAAGAAGGAGAGTACACTTATTTTTATAAAAATTCGGGTCTTCAAAACCAAATGGTATTGTATAGACAATTAGGAGATAATAATCCGGAAGTTTTTTTAGATCCTAATACTTTTTCAATTGATGGAACAACTTCTTTAGCAGGAACTTCTTTTTCAAAAGATGGTAGTCTTTTAGCCTATAGTATTTCTGAAGGAGGAAGTGATTGGAGAAAGATTATAGTAATGAATGTTGAATCTAATCAAATTATTGAAGATACTCTAGTAGATGTAAAGTTTTCAGGAATTAGTTGGAAATCAAACGATGGATTTTATTATTCATCTTATGATAAACCAAAAGGAAGTGAATTGTCAGAAAAAACAGATCAACATAAATTGTATTATCACAAATTAGAAACATCTCAAAAAAGCGATAAATTAATATATGGAGGTAATAAGGATGAAAAAAATAGATATATAAGAGGATATGTTACTTCTGACAATAGATTTTTAGTAATCAATGCTGCAAAAAAAACTACAGGAAATAAACTTTTCATTAAAGACTTGAGAACTAATTCAAAATTAAGAACTATTTCGGGTGATTATGATTCGAATACTTATTTATTGGACAATAAGGGTTCTAAACTATTTTTGGTAACAGATTACAGTGCTCCCAATAATAGAATTGTAACTGTTTCATCAAAAAATCCATCTAAATCAAATTGGAAGGATTTTATTCAAGAAAAGGAATTTGTTTTAAATGCTTCAAAATGTGGAGGGTATTTTTTTACAAGATATATGGTTGATGCTATTTCAAAAATTTATCAGTATGATTACTCTGGAAAAATGATAAGAGAAATTAAACTTCCAGGAATAGGAAGTGCAAGAGGGTTTAGTGGAAAAAAAGATCAAGATGAATTATATTTTAGTTTTTCTAATTATTATACTCCATCTACAACATTTAAGTATAATGTAAAATCTGGAGATTATAAGGAATACTGGAAACCTTCGATTGATTTTGACTCTTCCAATTATGAATCCAAGCAAATTTTTTATAATTCAAAAGACGGAACAAGAGTCCCTATGATTATAACATTTAAAAAAGGTTTAGAGTTAAATGCTAAAAATCCAACTATTTTATATGGTTATGGAGGATTTAATATAAGTAGAACACCGGGTTTTGGTGTTGCTAATGCAGTCTGGATGGAACAAGGGGGAGTTTATGCAGTTCCTAATATTAGAGGAGGGGGAGAATATGGGAGAAAGTGGCACAATGCAGGAATCCAAACAAATAAACAAAATGTTTTCGATGATTTTATTGCTGCTGCTGAATACTTAATTGAAAATAAATATACATCCTCCGAATTCTTAGCAATAAGAGGCGGATCAAATGGAGGACTTTTAGTTGGTGCTACTATGACCCAGCGACCTGACTTAATGAAAGTAGCGCTGCCTGCAGTTGGAGTTTTAGATATGTTACGGTACCACAAGTTTACTGCAGGTGCTGGATGGTCATATGATTATGGCACATCGGAACAGTCTAAAGAAATGTTTGAATATTTAAAAGGTTATTCCCCTGTTCATAATGTTAAAAATAATATAGCTTACCCAGCAACATTAATTACAACAGGAGATCATGATGATAGAGTAGTACCAGCTCACTCTTTTAAATTTGCAGCAGAACTTCAAGATAAAGATGCTGGACTAAATCCTGTTTTGATAAGAATAGAAACTAATGCAGGTCATGGATCAGGAACACCAATATCTAAGACAATTAATCAATATGCTGATATTTTTGGATTCACTTTGTATAATATGGGTTATAAAGTACTTCCCGAAAAGACTAAAAGTAAAATTAAGGGATAATTAGTCTTTATGAAAGAAATTATTCTTTGGTTAACAGCTTTAGCTTTTATTTCCTGTAATTTTTCTGAAAATGATAACCTAAAAGTAGTTTTTTCAGATGATATAGAGTATATGTCATACTCTCCTAAAACGACAGATATTTCTTTATCTAGAATAGAATATTATGACAAATTATATGGATTTTGGCTCGGTCAATGTATAGCAAATTGGACTGGTTTAATAACTGAAATGGATAAAATTGGAAATATAGGTGAAATTAAAACTGGAGATTTTTATACAAGAGATGATTGGGGTGGGGTTGATCAGCCAAATATTTGGTCAGGAGAATCCAATGAAATTGACTCTTTGATTAAAATAGATTTTGTTTTTAAAAATAAGAATGAAATTTGGGGATCTGATGATGATACAGATATAGAGTACATGTATCAATATCTTATCTCTAATAATTCACATATATTGACTGATTTACAAATTAAAGAAGGTTGGTTAAACCATATTAAACACAACGAAGAGAATTATTTATGGGTTTCTAACCAAAGAGCATTTGATTTAATGAAAGAAGGAGTTTTACCACCCAAAACAAGCAATGTTGATTTAAATCAACATTATGACATGATAGATGCTCAATTAACTACGGAGATTTTTGGACTATTATCTCCAATAAGAGAAGATATTGCGTTAAAAATGTCTTATTTACCAATTAGGACAACGGCAAGGGAAAATGCAGCTTGGATTTCAGAATTTTATGTTATGATGCATTCTTTAGCATCAAAGGTTGATAAAAAATTAAAAATAAAAGATCAATTAAATTGGATGGCAGATGAATCAAGAAAAGTTCTACCTAAAAATTCATATTCCTCAAAAATGTATGATTATGTTAAAAATAAATACGAATCTAATATTACATGGGAACAGACAAGAGATTCTATATATTATAGATATCAATTAAATCAAATGGACGGTTATGATATTACTTCTAGAAACTTGAATTGTAATGGTTGTTTTGCAGCTGGTATAAATTTTGCATCAAGTTTAATTAGCTTGTTTTATGGTGAAGGCGATTTAAAAGAAACAATTATAATAGGAACTCTTTCAGGATGGGATTCTGATAACCCCACTTCTACATGGGGTGGTTTACTTGGATTTATGCTTGGTAAAGAAGAAATAGAAAAAGTTTTTGATAGATCTTTTTCAGACAAATACAATATTCATCGAACTAGAAAAAATTTTCCAAATAACGGAATAGATACATTTGATAACATGGCACTTCAAGGAATATTTATAATTGACAAAATAGTACAATCTGAAATGAATGGAGGAGTTAGTAAATCAGATAATATATGGTATATTCCCAATAAATAAAATGGCAATCTAATGAGTAAAATAAAATTTTTTTTAACTCTTTTTTCTTTCTTTTTATTAAGTTGTAATCCTGATAATAATACCAGTTTAAAAATAAATGAAGTATTTGAAAATTATTATCAGGAAAATTTAAAACTATATCCTTTAAATGCAACTAGACAAGGAGATATACGTTATAATGATTTCCTGCCCAATAACTTAACGGATGAATTTAGAAATAAGGAAAAAATTTATTATTTAAACTATGTTAATCAATTAAATAAGTTTGATGATAATAAATTAAATGAAGATGATAAATTAAGTAAAAAAGTTATGCTTTGGGAATGTACTAGAAATTTAGAAAGATTAGATTTTAATGAACATCTTACTCCAATAAATCAGATGTGGACTTTACAGTTAGATATAGGTCAATTTGCCGCAGGATTAAGTGCTCAACCATTTAAAACTATTAAAGATTATAACAATTGGCTTAAAAGAATAGATGACTATTTATTGTGGCTAAAAAGTGTTGAGGATAGAATGAGGGAAGGAATTGAAAATGGACATGTATTGCCTAAATCCTTAATTAAAAAAGTTATTCCTCAGCTAGAGGTAATTTTAAATCCTGATTTAAATCTTAATTTATTTTATAGCCCAATTAGGCAGTTTCCTTCTTTTTTTAATGACAAAGAAAAATCTACTTTAAAAAAAGATTATAAAAACATGGTCTTAAATAAGATTATTCCAGCTTATAAAGTTTTGCATGAATTTATGAAAAATGAATATCTAAAATTTGGAAGGGATTCTAGTGGAATAGATGCATTAGAAAATGGTTTAAATTATTATAATTATTCTATTAAATTATACACCACAACCAATATGACAGCTGATGAAATTCACAATTTAGGACTTAGTGAGGTTGGTAGAATATCTTCAGAAATGGAATCAATAAAGGATAAAGTAGGTTTTAAAGGTGATTTAAAATCTTTTTTTAATTACGTTAGAGAATTAGATCAGTTAATTCCTTTTAATGAGCCAAGTCAAGTAATAGATAATTTTAATAGTATTCACTTAAAAATGATGCCTCAGGTTAACTCCTTATTTGGTTTACAACCTAAAACTTCATTTGAAGTAAGGAGAACAGAGGCTTTTAGAGAAAAATCTGCCAGTGCACAATATAATTCAGGGTCATTAGATGGCACAAGACCAGGCATTTTTTATGTACCAATACCAAATGTTGATAAATATAACTTTTTCTCTGATGAGGATCTTTTTCTTCATGAGGCAATTCCTGGACATCATTTTCAAATTTCATTACAACAAGAAAATCAATCTTTACCTTCTTTTAGGAAAAGTCTTTGGTATAGCGCTTATGGAGAAGGATGGGCACTATATTCTGAATCATTAGGTACAGAATTGGGTTTATATGATGATCCATACCAATATTTTGGAATGCTTAGTGCAGAGATGCATAGAGCAATTAGGCTTGTTGTAGATACTGGAATTCATACTAAGGGATGGTCTAGAGAAGAAGCAATACAGTATTCTTTAGATAATGAGGCTGAGTCAGAAGCTAGCATTACATCAGAGATTGAACGTTATATGGCTAATCCAGGCCAAGCATTATCATACAAGATAGGTCAATTAAAAATTCGTGAATTACGCTCTAAAGCTGAAAAAAAATTGGGTGAAAAATTTGATATAAAGATTTTTCATGAAAAAGTCCTTGAATCAGGTTGTATTCCATTGGAATTGCTTGAAGAAAAAATTGAAAAATGGATTGGCTCTGTCTAATCTTTTACCACGCTCTAATTAGGCTAAAGTGTGATTTAAATTCTCTTCCATCTTCTAGGTTAATTCTAAACCAGTAGTCTGTTTGCGGCAATGGTTTTCCGTTGTAATTTCCATCCCATCCATCTGTTAATGGATCTA
>JAAZZF010000108.1 GCA_014239275.1 Flavobacteriaceae bacterium
CAGCAGGTGCTTCTTCTTCAATCAATGCCTGTTCAGCTTTAAGTTTTCTTTTTTCACTTGCCTCTTTTTCTAATTCAAGAGCCTTATTTTTATTATCAGCTGATTCTTTATCAAGTTTAGCTTTTTTACCATCAACGCTTGATTGTTTTTCAGAAATCCATGCTTCAAATTTTTCTTCAGCTTCTTCCTCCGTTAGTGCTCCTTTTTTTACACCATTTAATAGATGATTTTTTAGAAGAACTCCTTTATAGGATAAAATAGCTCTAGCTGTATCAGTTGGCTGGGCACCAAATTGAATCCATTTCACACACTCTTCCAAATCAAGATCAATTGAAGCTGGGTTTATATTTGGATTGTAGGTTCCTAATTTTTGTAAGTAACGTCCGTCTCTTTTTGCTCTTGCATCAGCCGCTACTATCCAGTAAAAAGGCTTTCCCTTTTTACCGTGTCTTTGAAGTCTAATTTTTACTGCCATATCAAATTAATTTGTAAGGTCCGAAACCTTTGTTATTAATGAAGTGCAAATTTAATTTTTTTTTCTAAACTAACAAATGATTTTTTTTAAAAGCAAATGAGTTAATAACTTAGAAAGATTCTTCTATTTATTAATGAAAAGATAGCTAAATTTAATTTTATAATTTTTAATTAATGTTTTTAGTTTTTGACACAGAAACCACTGGTTTACCAAAAAAATGGAATGCCCCTGTTAGTGATATTGATAATTGGCCTAGATGTGTTCAGTTGGCATGGCAATTACATGATATTAAGGGTAAATTGATATCAAATCACAGTTATCTTATAACTCCACAAAACTTTAATATTCCATTTGAAGCTGAAAAAATACATGGAATTTCAACAGATTTGGCTCTAAAAATTGGAAAAAATATAAATGAAGTTTTAGAATTATTTATTTCAGATTATGAAAAATCAGGTTTTTTAGTTGGACATAATGTAAAATTTGATATAAATATTTTAGGGTCAGAATTATTTAGGATAGGTCATTCTATTGATATTTCTAAAAAAGATGTTTTAGATACCTGTAGTGAATTAACAGCTAACGTATGTAAACTCCCTGGTGGAAGAAGAGGGAAATATAAGTTTCCAACATTAGTAGAAATTTACTCTTTATTATTTAAAGAGAAATTTAGTGAGGCACATAATGCATCTGCGGATGTAGAGGCAACTTCAAGAGTGTTTTTTGAATTGGTTAGAAAAGGTGTGTTTGATCAATCTGTTTTTAAAGGATATCCAGAGTTAATAAATAACTTAATAAATGATGATGACACACCAATTCAAATATTAGGATTAAAGCACTTAAATTTAAAAAAAGAATCTGAAAAGATTAATAAAAGTTTAAGCAAGGAGAATAAAATTGAAAATAAAATTGTTAAAGAAATTCCAGAAGAATTAAAATCTATTCCCTTTGTTCATCTTCATAATAATTCTCAATTTTCTGTTTTACAATCAACCTCTAGGATAATAAACTTAGTGAGAAAAGCAGCTGAATTTAAAATGCCTGCAATTGCTATTACAGACCGAGCAAATATGATGGGATGCTTTCATTTTATAAGAGCTATAAAAAATCATAACAGTCTAATTTTAAATGAATCAGAGGGTAATAAAATTAAACCAATTATTGGTTGTGAGTTAAATGTATGCAATAACCATTTAGATAAAAGCCATAGAGATGATGGATACCAAATTGTCTTTTTAGCAAAGAACAAGAATGGTTACCAAAATTTATCAAAAATGTGTTCGTTAGGCTACACAGATGGTTTTTATTATGTGCCTAGAATTGATAGAGAAATCGTTGAAAAATACAAAGAAGATCTTATAGTATTATCAGGAAATATGTATGGTGAAATAGCTTCTAAGATTCTAAATATTGGAGAGAATCAGGCTGATGAAGCTCTTTTATGGTGGAAAAAAATTTTTAAAGGAGATTTTTATTTAGAAATCATGAGACATGGCCAGGAAGATGAAGATCGGGTTAATACCGTTTTAAAAAAGTTAGCTCATAAACATGATATTCAAATAATTCCTACAAATAATAGTTTTTACATAAATAAAGAAGATGCTAATGCTCATGATATTTTATTATGTGTAAAAGATGGAGAAAAACAGTCTACTCCTATTGGTAGAGGGAGGGGTTTTAGATACGGTTTGCCCAATCAAGAGTATTATTTCAAATCACCAAATGAAATGAAGCTCTTATTTAAAGATATGCCTAATGCTATTACAAATATTTTGGATGTAGTAGATAAAATTGATGAGTATGATCTTGCTAGAGAAGTCCTTCTTCCTAAATTTAGTATTCCAAAAGAATTTAAGTCTAAAAGCAAAACTAAAGAAGATATTGAAAATGAATACTTAAAACATTTAACTTATGAAGGGGTAAAAAAATGTTATAATAAGATTTCAAAAGAACTTGATGAAAGAATTTTATTTGAATTAAATGTCATAAAGAATTCAGGATATCCAGGATATTTTTTAATTGTTCAAGATTTAATAAAAGCGGCAAGAAACATGGGAGTTTCAGTTGGGCCTGGCAGAGGATCTGCAGCTGGATCAGTTGTTGCTTTTTGTTTAGAAATAACAAAAATTGATCCAATAAAATATGATTTGCTTTTTGAAAGATTTTTAAATCCAGATAGGGTGAGTATGCCAGATATTGATATTGATTTTGATGATGAGGGAAGAAATAAAGTAATTGACTACGTGATTGAAAAGTATGGGTCAAATCAGGTAGCTCAAATAATAACATATGGAAAAATGGCAGCAAAATCTTCTATTAGGGATACGGCTAGAGTTCTTGATTTGTCACTTGGAGATGCTGATAGATTAGCTAAATTAATTCCTAACTTAAAATTAAAAGACATTTTTGAAAGAGACGAAAAAAAATTAAGTAACGATTTAAGATCAGAAGAATTTAGTAATGTTATGGAACTAAAATCTTTGTCAAATGGAGATGATTTACAAGCAGAAACTATTAATCAAGCAAGAATTTTAGAAGGGAGTCTTAGAAATATAGGAACTCATGCATGTGGCATTATAATTACACCTGATGACATTACTAATTTTGTTCCTATTGCTACTGCTAAAGATTCTAATTTATATGTCACTCAATATGATAATGCAGTAGTTGAAAGTGCAGGTCTTTTAAAAATGGATTTTTTAGGATTAAAGACACTAACATTAATAAAGGATACAGTCAAGCTGATTAAGTATAAACATAATATTGAATTAGATATTGATTCAATTCCTTTAAATGATTCAAAAACTTATGAGTTATTTCAAAAAGGTAATACCGTTGGAATATTCCAGTATGAAAGTGCTGGAATGCAAAAATACCTTAGAGATTTAAAGCCTACAATTTTTGAAGATCTCATTGCGATGAATGCTCTATATCGCCCAGGTCCATTAGAGTATATACCTTCTTTTGTAAACAGAAAAAATGGAAAAGAAGATATATCATATGACATTCCAGTTATGGAAGAATTTTTAAAAGAAACTTATGGCATAACTGTTTATCAAGAACAAGTAATGCAACTTTCTCAAAAACTAGCTAATTTTTCAAAGGGTGATGCTGATTTATTGAGAAAAGCTATGGGGAAGAAAATATTAGATCTTTTAAATAAACTCAAACCAAAATTTTTAGATGGAGGAGAATCTAATGGACATCCTAGAGAAATCCTTGAAAAAATTTGGAAGGACTGGGAAGCTTTTGCATCATATGCTTTTAATAAATCACATTCAACGTGTTACGCTTTGATTGCATATCAAACAGCTTATTTGAAATCACATTACCCAGCAGAATATATGGCAGCAGTATTATCAAATAATATGAATGATATAAAACAGGTTAGTTTTTTTATGGAAGAATGTAGGAGGATGTCAATTAGTGTTTTAGGTCCAGATGTTAATGAATCATATTACAAGTTTACCGTAAATGACAATAATGATATTAGATTTGGAATGGGAGCAGTTAAAGGGGTTGGTTCAGGTGCTGTTAATTCAATAATTAAAGGAAGACAGGGAAAAAAATATAAATCAATTTTTGATTTAACTAAAAATATTGATTTAAGAGCTGCTAATAAAAAAGCATTTGATAGTTTAGTTTATGCTGGAGGCTTTGATTCTTTTAAAGGAGTTCATAGAGCTCAATATTTACATGATAATGGAGATGGAATTACTTTTATAGAAAAAGCACTAAAGTTTGGTTCTAAATTTCAGGAAAACAAAAATTCTGCTCAAGTTAGCTTGTTTGAAAATTCTTCAGAAATACAATTAAATGAACCTCAAGTCCCAGACTGTACACCATGGTCTACTTTAAGTCAATTGAAGCAAGAAAAGGAAGTAGTAGGAATTTATATTTCTGGCCATCCTTTAGATGATTTTAGATTACCAATAGACCATTTTTGTAATGCCTCCCTAGAAGTTTTAAAAAATTTAGATGATTTAGTAAATAAAGAGCTAAGACTGGGCGGAATAGTAGGAGAAATAGAACATAGAATTTCTAAAAATGGAAAAGGATGGGCAAGATTCACTTTTGAAGATTATAAAGATTCATATGATTTTAGAATTTTTGGAGAAGAATATTTAAAATTTAAACATTTCTTATTAGAGAATAACTTTTTGTTTTTAAGAGTATTAGTAAAAGAAGGATGGAGAGATAGAGATACAGGAATAACAGGTGAACCAAGAATTACCTTCTTATCATTTCAACAACTACAAGACACACTTGCTAATAATGCTAAAAAATTGACATTACAATTAGATATAAATGATTTTGATGATCAAAAAATAGATGAATTAAAAAAGATCTTTAAAAAACATAAAGGAAAACAAAAGTTAGAGATTTCTTTTTTTGAAAATGATGAAAAAATAAAATTAACTATGCCAAGTGAGAATCATAAAATATCAATCAACGAAGATTTAATTTCCTCAATTGAAAAAAACAATTTACATTTTAAATTAAATTAATTTTTATTTATAAAATCAGTATTTTTACACAAAAATTATAATTATGGCATTAGAAATTACAGATGCTAACTTTGATGAATTAGTCCTAAAATCTACAAAACCTGTTATCGTTGATTTCTGGGCTGAGTGGTGTGGACCATGCAGAATGCTGGGACCTATAATTGAAGAAGTTAGTAAAGATTACGAAGGAAGAGCAGTAGTTGGCAAATTAGATGTTGATTCTAATCAAGAATTTGCAGCTAAATTTGGAGTAAGAAATATTCCTACTGTTTTAGTTTTTAATAAAGGAGAGCTTATAAATAGACAAGTTGGAGTATCTCCAAAAAACATTTATACAGAAAGTTTAGACGCTTTATTATAGTTTATCGTATTTCCCTATTTGTTTGTAGAATTAAAAATGCAGTGTATATTTGCTCTCGCTAATCTAGGTCTGGTAGTTCAGCTGGTTAGAATACCTGCCTGTCACGCAGGGGGTCGCGGGTTCGAGTCCCGTCCAGACCGCAAAATCATCCTCCAATTTGGGGGATTTTTTGTTTCATAAACCTTGCTAATCAACATTTTATATTTAATTTTTAAACTAAAATAATTTTGTATTGTCTTAATTACTAATAATATTGAATTATGAAATATATATATTATTTATACGTTTGTTTATTGATTTTTTCATGCAAAGGAACTGAGAATATAGAGGAGGAAGTTAATTGCTCAGGAGATTATTCAACTGAAAATATTCTGACAAATATAAATTCAGAAACATTTAATAATGATGAATCAGTTAATAAATACAG
>JAAZZF010000109.1 GCA_014239275.1 Flavobacteriaceae bacterium
AATAAAAAACTGGGAAGTAATAAAGTAGTAGATGTAAAAATGTATGGGGATTATAAAGAATTATTAGAAAATAAAGATATTGATGCTGTTGTTATTAGTACACCAGATCATTGGCATGCACAACCTGCAATTGAAGCAGCATTAGCGGGCAAAGATATTTATTTGCAAAAACCAACATCGCTTACCGTTGAAGAAGGACGGGTTTTAAGTGATATCATTCAGAAAAAAGGTACTATTTTACAAGTAGGAACACAACAACGTTCCATGGCTCAATTTAGGATTGCCGCCGAATTAGTCCGTAATGGAAGAATTGGAAAATTACATACAGTAAAAGTAGGTCTTCCAGGTGATCCATCAGGACCCGAAGCCTCTAAAATGCCATTACCCTCAAATTTGAATTATGATATGTGGTTAGGTCAAACTCCATTAATGGATTACACGGAAATAGCTGTGCATCCGAAAGAAGATTATAGTAGACCCGGTTGGTTGCGTATTGAACAATTTGGAGCGGGGATGATTACTGGATGGGGTCAACATCATTATGACTCTGCTGCTTGGGGGATGGATACAGAATTAACAGGTCCAGTATCTGTGCAAGCTGTAGCAGAGTTTCCAAAATCAGGACTTTGGAATGTTCATGGTGATTTTATGTCGAAAGCAGAATATGAAAATGGCATAACCATGTACACTAGTAGTGGAGGTTATACCAATGGCATTAAATATATAGGTACTGATGGTTGGATATTTGTTTCAAGAGGAGCATATACAGCTTCAGCTTCTGATCCTGTGACAGCAGATAAAAGTTCAAAAGCATTAGATGCAAGTGATCCCAAAATATTAACTTCTATTATAGGCTCTAATGAAATACATCTGTATAAAAGTGATGAACAACATGGTAACTGGTTAGAGTGTATAGAAACAAAAAAGCCTCCAATATCTACTGTCGAAATGGGTCACAGGGCTTGTACTGTTTGTTTAATTACACATATTTCTATGAAACTAAATAGAAAGTTGAATTGGAATCCTAAAACAGAAAAGTTTATTAATGATGATGAAGCAAATAGCATGTTAACACGTTCACAAAGAAAGCCTTTTGGAGTTAATTATATTAAAGAATTGTAAAAACTGCAAAATTATTAGAATTACTGAACTATAGTAATATGAAATCTTACGGATCTATTTACAAACAAGAACTTTTAAAAGAAATTATTCCTTTTTGGGAAAAGTATTCTCCAGACTACACCTATGGAGGGTATTTTACATGTCTCAATTCTGAAGGAAAAGTGTATGATACTGATAAGTTTGTGTGGCTTCAAGCTAGAGAAGCATGGATGTTTGCTACCCTAGAGTACTCTTCATTAAATGGTAATAAGTGGCATGCAATGGCTCAATTGGGTATCGATTTTTTAGAAAAACACGGTCAGGCTCCATCAGGTGATTGGTATTTTTCATTAAGCCAAAAAGGAGAACCTTTAATGGCTCCTTATAATATTTTTTCAGATTGTTTTGCGGCTATGGCTTTTGGAGCCTTTTATAGAATTGATCCAAATCCTAAGTATAAGAAGTTGGCTAAGAATATTTTTAAAAGAATCATAGCTAGAAAAGACAACCCTAAAGGAATTTATAATAAGCATATTTCAGGAACCAGACCAATAAAAAACTTTGCGCTCCCTATGATTTTATGTAATCTATCTCTGGAATTAGAACATATATTAGGAAAACAGCAAGTTACAAACTTAACTCAGGAATTAATTCCATTGATTATGGAACAGTTTTATGATTCTAAAACAGGTTTGATATTAGAAAATATTAGTATTAATGGGGAATTTGTGAATTCTTTTGAAGGTAGGTTACTCAATCCGGGTCATGCTATAGAAGCTATGTGGTTTGTTATGAATATAGCCATTAAGCAGAATAACAAAACTTTAATAAAACAAGCAGAAACTATTTTGTATCAGCAATTAGAGCATGGTTGGGACAAGCTACACGGTGGTATTTTCTATTTTTTAGATCTAAAAGGTTTTCCACCTCAACAGTTAGAATGGGATCAAAAACTATGGTGGGTGCATCTAGAAACTTTAGTAGCCTTAGCTAAAATTTATTCTTATAACAAAAGTTTAAAAGCTAAGGATTGGTTTAAGAAAGTGCATGAATATACATGGAACCATTTTAGAGATCCAATTCACAAAGGGGAGTGGTTTGGTTATCTTAATAGACAAGGTAAGGTATTACTCCAGTTAAAAGGCGGAAAATGGAAAGGATGTTTTCATGTACCTAGGGCACTTATGCAAATTTCAAATGCATTAGAAACTTTATAGAATATGAAACTTAATTAAATAATAAACTAAACCATAAGCATATCTTCTTCTTTTCCTTTGATTAGTTATTATTTAACACAATTGTGTCCTATATGTGTCCCAAAATTGGATATCCAACTGAGTAAAAGTAGTTTCTGTATTGGTAAGTAACTCACATTTATTTTAATTTATTTAAATAATTTATTGTTTATCAATAAATTTTTATTGATATTTGTAAAATAATAATTAAAATATATAGAAAATGTATAAGTTAATAATATATATAACCATAGCAATAATATTAGTTTATGTTATAGTTAGAAGTTTTAAAAAAAAAAGTTTTAAAAGAAAAATTGTAAAAAAAACTCGAACCGAAAAAATATTAAAAATTATCAATGTCTTCGCGTGGATAATCTTTGTGGGAACATTAGTTAAATCAGGAATTATCCTAATAAGCTTTATAATTACTCTTTTCAATCCAGAAGCTGTTGTATTTCAAGATATTGATGTTTTTGGAGTAGGAACATCTCCTGGCACATATTTTTATGAAATTCGAGAATCTCATCTTTGGAATTACATTTTTTATGTCATTAGTATTATTTTATGGACACTAATAAAATCATACTTAGCTTATTTAATTATAAAGTTACTTGCTAAAATTAATTTAATACATCCTTTCTCTATGGAAATTGCTAATCGTATTGTCAAGATTAGTTATACCCTAATTTTTATTTGGGGTTTTAGCTTTGTTGTTAACTTTTTTGATAAATGGTCAGCTCTATCTATTGGTTTAGAGCCTCAATTTGAGGTTAGAGGGGAATTATTGTTTATTGCAGGTCTTGTATACCTAATAGGTAATATTTTTAAAAGAGGAGTTGAAATTCAAAATGAAAATAAATTAACAATATAATCATATGGCTATTATAGTAAACTTAGATGTGATGATGGCCAAAAGAAAAATGAGTCTTAATGAGCTTTCACAAAAAGTTGGTATAACAATAGCTAATCTTTCCATTTTAAAAACGGGTAAAGCAAAAGCTATAAGGTTCAGTACCTTAGAGTCTATTTGTAAAGCATTGGATTGCCAACCAGGTGAATTATTAGAGTTTATTGAATAGGGGATATTCAATCTTTTGAAATTAGTGTGAATTATAGGTATGAAAACTTATTATAATGAAAAATAAAGAAAACGTATTATCAAATCGAAAAGTAATATTTCAACGTGCATTTAATCTTGCTAAAGTACCAATAATAATTTCCCTGTTTGTTACACCAGCTCGTTATTTCCTTGAACTAGCTGGGTTTTCCGAAAATGTTATTTTCATTGTTGGGTTACTCTGGCTGGCTTTAGCGTTTTCTGTTTATTGGGGAATAAAATTATATAACGAAAATTACCGATACCTACTACTTCTTTTGAGTTTAATTATTTTTTCTCCAATTTCAAGAATTCCTGTCGCTATACTTTGGTGGATTGATACCCGATGGGAAATAGGAACTCATTATGGCTTATATTTTGATAATTTTGCACAAGCTTTTTTCCAACAAGTGGTTTACGGTTCTCTAACTCAAATTATCCCTAGTTTTTTACTGGGTTCACTGACACTTGTAATTATAAAAAATAGAAAAAATCATACTAATCTTTTTTAGTAAATTTGAATAGTTAGGAATTCCTAACTAATCCTTTTTAATAATTATATTAATTACTTACTGTTTTGAACACTAAATTTATTTTTGAGTTTTATCTTATGTAATGAGAAAGAACAATTGTAATTTAATTGCTGCTGTCTATACTCCCATGAGTCAAGATGGTTCACTAAATACATCTATAGTAAATCAGTATGCTTATTATTTGAATAAAAACAAGATTTCTGGCATATTTATCAATGGATCGACAGGAGATTTTGTTTCATTAACGACCCAAGAAAGAAAAGATATTACCTTGGCTTGGTCTTCTTGTAAAACTAAAGATCTTTATCTTATAGATCATGTTGGAGATCCAAGTTTAGAAGTTGCAAAAGATTTAGCAAAACATGCTTCAGATAAAGCAGATGCAATAGCCGCTTTGGCTCCATTTTATTTTAGGATTGATAGCCTAGATAAATTAATTTATTACTGTAAAGAAGTATCTGCAAGTGCTCCAAATATTCCTTTTTATTATTACCACATTCCTTCATTGAGTGGGGCGAAAATAGATATTTTGAGTTTTTTAAAAAGAGCCACTAAAGAAATTCCGCAGTTTGCTGGAATTAAATTTACAGACAACCAGCTAATTGACTTTATACATTGTAAAAAATATAGTTTAGAAGAATATAATATTTTGTTTGGTTACGACGAATTATTTCTTCCAAGTCTATCATTAGGCGCTAATAGCTGGGTAGGAAGTACCTATAATCATCTAGCCCCAATTTATTTTAAAATCAAGGAGTATTTTGATCATGGGCAAATGGAAAAAGCAGCTGATTTACAAACAAAAGCTATAAAGTTTGTTGAAATACTAAATGCAAAAGGGGGATTTAATGGTGTTGGCAAGTACTTTATGAAGTATTTGGGAGTTGATTGTGGCCCTAGTAGATTTCCTCATATAAACCTTGAAGAGAAATCTGAATTTGAGATTATTAAATCTTTAAAACCCTTAGGTATTTTAGAATATTTAAACCATTTACCATAAATTAAAAGAGTTCTTAAGTAATCAGTTATAATAAGACAATGATAATTATAAAAACATTATTTAGTTATAGAATTATTCTTTCATTTTGTTTGTTGTTTTTTTTTCAATCAAATGCTCAAGAACAAGAACTTTTTAAAATATCTTATGAAAAAGAAGTTCCCACATTAAAAGGATTAAATGGTTCTTTTTCAGGAATTCATAATGGCGTACTTATTTTGGCAGGTGGTACAAATTTTCCAAATAAAGCTTCGTGGGATGGAGGTGAAAAAGAATGGTACAGCGATATTTATGTTCTTGAAAAAAAAGAAAATCAAACCATTTGGTATGATAAGCTTTCCGTTTCCCTTCCAAGACCTCTTGCAAATGGAGTTTCTATTAATACTAACAAGGGATTATTATGTTTTGGTGGCGATAATAAAGAAGGTGTTTTTAAATCAGTCTATTTATTAAAGTGGAATGAGATTAATAAAGAGGTAGAAATAGAAACACTCCCTCCAATGCCAATTCCACTTTCAAACATGGGTGGAGCTGTTGTAGATGATGTTGTCTATCTGATAGGAGGACAACAAGAAAAAGATAACATTTCAACTAACAATTTTCTTTCATTCAATATAAAACCATCAATAGTTAGACCTAAATATAGTTGGAAAAAACATCAAGATTTTCCATTTAAGAGTAGAATTCAATCTGTAGTAGTTGGTCAAAGCAATGGCCATCAGGAATGTTTATATGTTATAAGTGGTTTGTCATATAATCCAAATCATTCAAGACCATATGACATGCTGTATGATGTTTATCAGTTCGACCCAATCAATGAACAATGGTCTCAAAAATCCAATGTCCCTTTTAATAATACTCCAAGTTTATCGGGTGGATATCTGGCTGCAGCTCCTTCTATTAAAAAAGGAGATGCCCATATTTTGGTTTTTGGTGGTGCGGGTGGACCTAATCAACGTTTGTCTAAACGCATGGAAATATGGTCTAAATTAAAAGACAAATCTCTAAGCAATGAGGAAATAGAGCTTTTGAAAGAAGAAGAAATAATGCTTATTAAAACTACAAGTTTTTCTAGGACCATATGGTCTTATCATACGATTACAGATAGTTGGGTAGTAGAGGGTAAATTTGATTCTGATACTCAGGTAGTCACTAATGCACTTAATTGGGGTGATGATGTTATTATTCCTGGTGGTGAAATAAGACCAGGTGTAAGAACAAATATGATTAAGAAAATTAATTTAATGACTAAAAATAAAAGCTTTGGCGTTATAAATTATGTTACTTTAATAACCTATTTAGTTCTAATAATTTTTTTGGGATGGTATTTTTCTAAAAGAAATAAAACTACAGATGATTACTTTTTAGGAGGAGGGAGAATACCTTGGTGGGCAGCAGGGTTGAGTATTTATGCAACAATGTTAAGTTCCATTACCTACATCTCACAACCTGCCCTTGCATATTCTTTTGACTGGCAGGCTTATTTAGGGTATTTTCCTATTTTATTGATTGTTCCTCTTATTATTACTTATTATCTTCCTTTTTTTAAAAAACTTCATTTAACCACTGCTTACGAATATTTAGAAAAGCGATTTCATGTGTCTATTAGAATTTTTAGCAGTTCATCTTTTGTGCTTTTTCAATTGGTGAGAATGGGTATCGTTGTTTATTTGCCTGCCTTAGCTCTTTCTACAGCGATTGGTCTTGATCTTTATGTAGCTATTATATCAATGGGTGTATTAGCGATTATATATACTTATCTAGGTGGTATAGAAGCTGTAATATGGACAGACGTTATACAGGTTGGAGTATTAATCGTAGGGCTTATAGCTGGACTAGTGTATATAGGAATGGAGATAAATGATTTTGGTCTTATTTGGGATACTGCTATAGAAGACGGAAAACTTAAAATGTTAGACTTTAGGTTTAGTTTTACTGAAGTTGTAACATGGTCACTTTTTTTAGGCTCATTTGCTTTAAGTTTTACAACCTACACTACAGATCAGACAGTAATACAGCGATATATGACCACTTCAAATGAAAAGGAAGCTAGAAAAAGCATTTGGCTTAATGGGATCTTATCCATTCCCTTTGGAATATTAATTTTTGCCATGGGAACATTTTTATATGTTTATTTTAAAGAGCATCCAGAATTTTTAACTGTAGGAATGCAAAATGATAGTGTCTTCCCTTTATTTATCACTAATCATTTGCCTCAAGGATTAGCAGGTCTTGTAATAGCTGGAATTTTTTCTGCATCAATGTCTAGTTTAGACAGTAGTATGCACAGTATTTCTACAGTAATAACAGTAGATTATTACAAAAGATTCTATTCTTTATATTCAGACCTTAAAGGTCTTACTGTAGCCAAGTGGACAACTTTAATTGTAGGAGTGATTGGTACTAGTATAGCCTGTTTGATGGCTACATTTCCAGTAACATCAATTTTTTTCTTTTTTCAAGAAACAATTGGACTTTTTGGAAGTGCTATTGCAGGTATTTTTATTTTAGGAATTTTTATAAAAAAAGCACATTGGAAAGGTGCATTGATAGGAGCAGTAGCTAGTATTACAGTACTTGTTTTTATAAAATATTCCACCCTTTTAAATTTTTACATATATCCCCTTATTGGAATACCATTATGTGTAATAATTGGTTGGGTTTTTAGTTTGTTAATAACAATACCTCAATCCGATATTAGTGGTCTTGTATATCAAAGAAAAAATATTACGTGATGGTTAATAGGAGTAAAGTCAACTATTCATTCAACCATAAAAACAAAACCCTAGTAAATCAGTGATTTACAAGGGTTTTAGTCGGGGTGGCAGGATTCGAACCTGCGACCTCCGCGTCCCAAACGCGGCGCGATAACCGGGCTACGCTACACCCCGAAAAGAGCGAGCAAATATAGGATTATTTCAAAAATCATCAAACAATATATGGTAATAATGAATTAATATTTTTTGATGATAACTTTTTACACTTTTTTGAAAAGGAAATCGTCAAATATTTTAAATTTATATTTTTAAATCTTAATATGTCGATAGAAAGAATAAAAACTTTAATCATAGGTTCTGGACCAGCAGGATATACTGCAGCTATATATGCTTCTAGAGCAGACTTGAACCCTGTTCTTTATACAGGAATGGAACCTGGGGGACAATTGACAACTACTACGGAAGTAGATAATTTTCCTGGTTACCCGGATGGTGTAGATGGCCCAACCATGATGGTTGAATTACAAAAACAAGCTGAAAGATTTGGAACGGACGTAAGAATTGGTATGGTAACTGAAGTTAAATTGAATAATGAGTTCGGAGGAATTCATAAAGTAAAAGTTGACAATAGTAAAGAAATTGAAGCAGAGACTATTATAATTTCAACTGGAGCAACAGCAAAATATTTAGGAATACCTTCTGAAGAAAGGTTAAAAGGTGGAGGAGTTTCTGCATGTGCAGTATGTGATGGTTTCTTTTATAAAGGACAAGATGTGGCTATTGTTGGGGGAGGAGATACTGCTGCTGAAGAAGCAACATATTTATCTAATATTTGTTCAAAGGTAACAATGGTTGTTAGAAAAGGTCAGATGAGAGCTTCTAAAGCAATGCAACATAGAGTAAATTCTAGAAAAAATATAGATGTTAAGTATTTTTCTGAGATTCAAGAAGTTCTAGGTGATAGTGTTGTTGAGGGTGTAAGAATAATTAATAATCAAACTTCTAAAACAGATGATGTAAAAGTTACTGGACTTTTTATTGCAATAGGACATAAACCTAATACAGGTATTTTTAAAGGTCAATTAGATATGGATGATGCAGGATATATTAATACTAAAGGAAAGACTACCAAAACAAGCTATCCAGGTGTTTTTGCTTCAGGTGATGTTCAAGATAAAGAATATAGACAAGCTGTAACTGCTGCTGGCACTGGATGTATGGCTGCTTTAGATGCTGAACGTTATTTAGCATCTCTTAAATAGTAATTAAACTCAATAGAGTATATTTACTTTTTAAACTTTTTTATGAGTAAACTTGCTTTAAAAATGAAAAACACTTTCTCTTTTTTTGTTCTTCCATCAGCTTATATTTCAGGAGTTCGAGTTCAATCTATTGAAGATGATAAATGTGTTGTACGTGTAAAACATCGATGGATTAATCAAAATCCTTTTAAATCTTTATATTGGGCTGTTCAAGGAATGGCAGCAGAAATGCCAGGTGGATTACTTTTACAAAATAAAATAAAAAAAAGTGGTCATAGTATAGCTATGTTATTGATTGGATCAACATCGAAATTCACTAAAAAAGCAATTGGCAAAATTCTATTTACTTATGATAAAGGCCAAGATTTAGACAAATTAATTCATGATGCTGTAAAAACTAAACTTCCTCAAAAAATTAGCATAAATACTAAAGGAATTGATGAAAAAGGTGATGTTGTTTCAGAATTTTCATTTAAATGGAGTATTAAATTAAGATCTAGAAAAAAATCTTAACATTTCTTAAACATTTTATAGCAATAATTCTTTTTAAATTTGCTTTTAACTAACCAATTATTATGTCTAGATCAGCATATAATTATACTATTGAGGTATTAAAGAAAGTAAGTTTTAATCCTGCGCTTTTTAAAAAAGAATTACGTAAAGCTTCTTTAACACTTTTACCATATGAGTACCAGGAACTTATTATTTGGGCAAAAGAGTTTGTGTTAAATAAGCCAGATCTTCAAGTTGCTTTTTATTAATAATTCTTTCTATTTTCTTATTACTTTTCTGTTTTTAATTGGACTTATGATATTAACATCGTTGAATTGAACTATAGTCACAGGTATAAGATATTCTTATTAAAATTATAAAACATAATTTATCAATAGAGGTTTTGATACTAATTTATTATTACAGTTTTAAACCTAACATTATTTATTGGCCATTCTCTTTTATCTGTTTCTAAATTAGCAATGATATCTACTACATTCATTCCTTTAATTACTTTTCCAAATGCTGTATAGTTACCATCTAAATGATATGCTCCATCTTTTTTTTGAACTATAAAAAACTCATATGGTGAAGCAAGTTTATGAGGATTTTCAATCTCACTACTAGGCATCGAAATAATTCCTCTATGATGTTTATGTCCTTTTTTTGTATCAGGGGGGAGAAGGTATCTACCAATAGATCTTCTTTTTGTAGATGTTTTTCGATTGTCAGAATTTCCTCCTTGAATAATAAAGTCTTTAACAACTCTATGAAAATATTCTCCGTCAAAATAATTTTTTTTTGTTAAAAAAATAAAATTTGCTCTATGATATGGAGTGTTTTCGAATAATTTAATATCAATATTTCCATAATCAGTTATTATTCTGACAAGATTTTCTTTATTCTTTTTTTCATATTCATAAAAAAATGGGATTGCATTTTTATCATTTAAAAGAAAAATTTCCTTTTTTTCAATAGGTTTTGTTTTAATTTCTTTTTTTAAG
>JAAZZF010000110.1 GCA_014239275.1 Flavobacteriaceae bacterium
TATAGCAAAAAATTTAGAATTAAAAGGATTAGAGCCTTCCGAAATGGAAAAAAAAGAAATTTTATTGCGTAGAGTTTCTTTTGATCTTATAGGTCTTCCTCCAACCATCGTAGAGATAGACTCTTTTTTATTAGACAAATCTGAGAATGCCTATGAGAAAGCGGTTAATAAATTACTCGCATCTGATTCATATGGTGAAAGAATGGCATCTATTTGGATGGATTTGGCCAGATATGGAGACAGCCATGGGTATCAAGATGATCAAGAAAGAATTATGTGGCCATGGAGAGATTGGGTTATTCATGCTTATAATAAAAATTTACCTTATGATAAGTTTATGAAGTGGCAAATAGCTGGCGATATGTTACCAAATGCTTCTAAAGAACAAATACTTGCATCAGGATTTAATAGAAACCATAAAATTACTCAAGAAGGAGGAGTTATTCCTGAAGAATATAGGGTTGAATATGTTGCGGATAGAACCATTACAACATCTACAATAATGATGGGATTAACCGTTGAATGTGCAAGATGTCATTCTCATAAATATGATCCTGTTTCACAGAAAGAATTTTTTAACTTATTCAGTTTCTTTAATAATGTAGATGAAAATGGAATTATTGCTTATGGGGATACTGCACCAAAACCAAATTTAACAATTAAAAAAGGTGAAACAGAAAGTGAACTTAGTTTTGTAAATCTTCCTGATAGTATAAATAAAGTGACACTTATGGTTATGAAGGAATCTGAAAATCTTCGAAAAACTTATGTTTTAAATAGAGGAAGTTATGATGCCCCAACATATGAAGTAGAACCTGGAACACCTAAAATTATACTACCATTTGATGAAAAAAAATATCCAAAAAACAGAATTGGTTTAACTAAATGGTTTTTTGAAAAAGACAATCCTTTAACCTCCAGGGTAGCAGTAAATAGAATTTGGCAACAATTTTTTGGAGTAGGAATAGTCTCCACGCCTGATGATTTTGGAAGTCAGGGAAGTAAACCCATCAATCCAGAGCTTTTAGACTGGTTGGCATATACTTATCAAAATTCTGATGAGTGGGATACCAAAAAGTTTATTAAAAGAATAGTTATGTCCTCAACTTACAGACAATCTAGTAAAATTAAAGCTGAAAATTTAATCATAGATCCAGACAATACTTATTTAGCACAATATCCTAGACAAAAACTTTCAGCAGAAATGGTTAGAGATAATGCCTTAGCTTCTAGTGGAATGTTAGTTAAAAGGATTGGTGGCCCTAGTGTGAAACCTATGCAACCGGAAGGTTTATGGGATGAAGTAACTGGTGGTGGTGGTGGAAGTTTAGCTTTTTATGTTCCTGATACTGGAGAAAATTTATTTAGAAGAAGTCTTTATACATTTTGGAAAAGAACAGTTCCCCCTCCCTCAATGATGATATTTGATGCTCCAACTAGAGATTTTTGCGTTACTGTTAGGCAAAAAACAAGCACTCCATTGCAATCGTTGGCATTAATGAATGATCCACAATTTTTATTGGCAGCTGAAAACCTTTCTAATAAAATTTTTGAAGAATCAAATTTAGAAATAGATGATAAAATCATAAAATTATATAGGACTATCACAGCAAGAATGCCAAACAGTATAGAATTAAATAAATTAAATCAGTACCTTGAAGAGGTAAAAAATATTAGTAATATTACTGAAAAAGAAGCTTTTTTTTCATTAGGGGTATTAGTTTACAATTTAGATGAAACAACCCAAAAAAGTTAAAATATATGGAAGAAGTTCATAAGCATTTTTTAAACAATAATAGAAGAAATTTTTTAAAAAAGGCGGGGTTAGGTATTGGAGGATTAGCTCTAGGAACATTAATGGATCCTTTTAACTTTGGAAAAAATACGGATCCTTTTTCTTCCCTTGGAAATAAGTCATTAAACCTTCCTCATTTTGCGCCAAAAGCTAAAAGAATTATTTACTTATTTCAAAGTGGCGGTCCTTCTCAATTAGACCTCTTCGATTATAAACCAAAGTTAACTAAAATGCGAGGCTTAGATTTACCGGAGTCTGTAAGAAAAGGGCAAAGGTTAACTGGAATGACTTCTGGACAATCTAACTTTCCTCTTGTAAATAGTCTATATAACTTTAAGCAATATGGAGAATCTAGAGCTTGGGTAAGTGAATTAATGCCATATATTGGAAAAATAGCAGACGAATTATGCTTTGTAAAATCAATGCATACGGAAGCAATTAACCATGATCCAGCCATTACTTTTTTTCAAACAGGATCTCAACAGCCGGGAAGACCTAGTATGGGATCTTGGATGAGTTATGGATTAGGAAGTTTAAATAATAATCTCCCATCTTTTGTTGTTTTATTATCAAACGGAACTGGAAGACCTAAAGGTCAACCCTTATATTCAAGATTATGGGGAAATGGATTTTTAAGTTCCCTTCACCAAGGAGTTCAATTTCGATCAGCAAAAGATCCTGTTTTATATCTAAAAAATCCTGATGGTGTTTCAGCAAGTGAGAGAAGAAAAATGTTAGATTATTTAGCAGAATTAAATCAAGAGCAAGAAGCTACATTTGGAGATCCTGAAATAAGTAGTAGAATTGCTCAATATGAAATGGCATACAGAATGCAAACCTCTGTGCCAGAAACTATGGATATATCAAATGAACCCGATCATATTCTTCAAATGTATGGTCCAAATGCACAAAAGCCTGGAACCTATGCAGCTAATTGCATCCAAGCTAGAAGACTAATTGAAAAAGATGTAAGGTTTGTTCAATTATATCACATGGGCTGGGATCAGCACGAAAATCTACCAACTCAAATTAAAGGGCAGTCTAACGATGTAGATCAGCCGACCGCAGCACTAATAATGGATTTAAAGCAAAGAGGATTGTTGGAAGACACTTTAGTAGTTTGGGGAGGAGAATTTGGAAGAACAAACTATTGTCAAGGGAAATTAACTGATATGGTATATGGAAGAGATCATCATCCAAGGTCCTTTACTATTTTTATGGCTGGTGCAGGAGTAAAGCCTGGGTTCAGTTATGGTGAAACTGATGATATAGGATATAATATTGTTAAAGATCCCGTTCATGTTCATGATTTACAAGCAACTATCCTACATCAATTTGGAATTGACCATACAAAAATGATATATAAACATCAAGGCAGAAGATTTAGGCTTACTGATGTTCATGGTGAGGTTAATAAAAACCTCTTGATCTAAATTTATTTTAAGTGTTGTTTAAAGAATTTCCAAATTTCTTTACTGGCACTAATATCCTTATTTCCCCACGAGCCAGGCCAATCATGACCTCCGCCAGTAACGGTATAAAGCCACACCTCATTATTATTTATGCTTCCTTTTCTTTTAGTTAAAGAAACAGTCGATTTATCTGAAGTATCTATATCTGGAAAATCTATTTTTTCATCTTTACTACAGCCATTTAAATTTGCCCAATAATCCATTACCTTTATAATGTGAGGAGCACCTCCCCAACCATAATTAGTTGACATTGTTCCATCCCAAGGAACTGTAGTATCATTGGTTCCCGATATCTGCATTACTGGAATTTTATTAGAGGGGTTACATGTTTTCCAATCTTTCCCGCTCATTGTTCCTGTAACAGATGCAATAGCTTTAAAAATATCTGATTTTTGACAACCTAAGGTATAACTCATAAAACCTCCATTTGACATTCCACTAACAAATGTATTTTTTGGATTTATTTTATAATTAAATTGAATTTCTTTTGCTAATTGTGATAAAAAATCAATATCATTAACAGAACTCATATCAAGGTTAGCATTCCAATGAGTTTGTCCCGATGTCAACACAGTGCCTTGAGGATAACAAACCATAAAACCATTTTCATCTGCAATTTGATTCATTTGAGAATAGCTCATTATATTACTTGCATTACCAGTAAAACCATGTAATACAAATACTAAAGGAGAATTTTCTACAAAATTTGCTGGTTTGTGTAAAATATATGTTCTAATAGTTCCATTATGATCAAAAGTAAATTGTTTTGTTTTCCATACGGGTTCCGTAATCTGATCCCCATTTTCTTCTTTTTGGCAACTAGTAACTAAAAAAATAATAAATAATAAATAATAATATTTTTTCATTATTAACTGATTTTAGTCACACCTGGAACAGGAACAGGATATTTTCCATTTTCATCAGGAATTACTGGTGGGATTGAATCCCAATCTAGATTATCTGGGACTAAAATATGATTAGAATTTAATGCTTGTTCCCACGTTATCTCTTTGCCAGTATAAGTAGCCATCCTTCCCATTATAGCGGTTAAAGTAGTTTTAGCGCCATACTCTGCATTATTAATTACTCCACCACTTCTAATAGATTTGAATAATTCATCATGTTCAATTTGATAAGGACTTTTATCTCCAATACTATCATAAATGAATAAATCATTTCCGCTATGATCGACAATTTTACTTTTTGGTTTGGTATACACATTTGATTTAGTCCCTTGAAAAACTTCGCTAACATTTCGATTAGTTCCAGGTTGATGTCGACATTGACTAGATATAACAGCACCTCCAGGATAATTAAATTCAACATAATGATGATCAAAAATTTGCCCATGATCAATTCCTTTTCTTACTTCTCTTCCTCCCATTCCAGTTGCAGATTTTGGGTATTCGCCAATAAACCAGTTAGCAACATCAATATTATGAATATGTTGTTCAACAATATGATCTCCACAAATCCAATTAAAATAATACCAATTCCTCATTTGATATTCCATTTCAGTCTGACCTGACTCTCTTTTTCTAACCCAAACTCCTGCGCCATTCCAATACACCTGTCCTGAAACAATTTTTCCAATATCTCCTTTATTAATTCTATTATAAAGAGCTAAGTATTTTTTTTCATATCTTCTTTGAAGACCAACTACTACATTCAATTTTTTTTGCTCTGCTAATTTTGCAGCTTTTAAAACTCTTCTAATTCCGTTAGGATCAGTTGCTACAGGTTTTTCCATAAAAATATGCTTATCATTATTTACTGCATATTCAAAATGTTGAGGTCTAAATCCTGGAGGAGTTGTTAGAATTACCACATCTGCTAAATCTATAGCTTTTTTATAGGCATTAAATCCTGTAAATTTATTTTTTTGTTTTACTTTAACTTTAATTTCTCCATCTAATTCCTCAGTAATATATTTTAAACTATTTTCAACTCTATCACCAAAAGCATCTGCCATGGCTACTAGTTCAACATCCTTGTCAGCTCTTAATGCTTGAACCACTGCTCCAGTCCCTCTTCCTCCACAACCTACTACAGCAAGTTTAAGTTTTCTACTATTTGAATTGTTAGCCATTGCTTCTAAAGAAAACGGGGTTGTTAATAAAGCTCCTGTACTAATCGTGGCACTTTTTACAAAGGACCTTCTATTTATGTTTTTTTGTTTCATATTATTAAATTAAAAAATTATCTACTTTTTTATATGATTCTATAACTGCTTTTTCTCCTTCTTTTTTGGATTTAGAGTTCCCATGTTCCATCCCTAAAATACCATCATATCCTTTACTATGAATATACTTAAAAATATTGCTATAATTAATTTCTCCTGATGTTGGTTCATTTCTTCCCGGGTTATCTCCAATTTGAAAGTAAGCAATTTCATCCCAACAAGCTTCAATATTTGGAATTAAATTTCCTTCCTCAATTTGTTGATGGTAAATATCAAATAATATTTTACAAGAAGGAGAATTAACAGCTTTACAAATTTCAAAGGCCTGAGGACTTTTAGAAAGGAACAATCCAGGATGGTTTCTAAAATTAAGCGGTTCTAAAACCATAGAAATTCCATGTGGTTCTAAAATATCACTAGCTAACTTTAAAGACTCTATTACATTAGCAGTTTGATAACCAATATTTAACCTTAAATCTAAGTGACCAGGAACCACAGTCATCCATTTTGCATTTATTCTTTTGGCTACTTCGACCGATTCCTTTATTTCTTTTAAAAATTCTGCTCTTTTATCCTTTTTCCCACTAGCTAGATTTGGCTCTTTCCAATAAATGGTATGTGCAACAAAAACCCCCATTTGCATATTGTTATTAATCATAAAAGAAGCCATTCTTTTTTGAGTTTCAACATCTCTTTTTTTCATATTATTGTCCTCAAAAGCAGTAAAACCCTGTTCAACCATAAAACGTAATTGATCTATTGGATCATTTCCAGCGTGATGTTTAAACATCCCCAAGTGTGGAGCATATTTTAAATTAAATTTATATTTATTATAAAAATTTGAATTAGGGTATATTGTATTAATTGCAAATAAAGCACTAGATGCAATAGATGAGTTACGTATAAAATTTCTTCTTTTCATAATTATTTTATTTAAATTATTCCCAATATGCTAATTGTTCTTCTGGTTTAGGCACTTTTAATGGCCTTACAATTCTAAATCCAACAAACTGAGCATCTGTATGCCACCAAATACTTCTTGGTATTTGAGGATCTTGTTTTTTCCATTGCTTGGAAGATGCTTGTCTTGACGCGCTTCTTAATTTAAAATTGGAATTCATCCATGAACCTCCTCTTACCACACGAGGATATAGCTGTGATGGTTTTTCATATGGATTCATTGCAACAGAATTAGAATATTTTTGGTAAGATCTCACATCATGTTTGTCCAATGTCCACTCTGAAACATTCCCATGCATATCATACAAACCCCATGAATTAGGTTTTTTCTTTCCAACTTTTTGATAAGACTCATTACTGTTATTTTTATACCAAGCATAATCATCAAGTAACTTAGGATCATCTCCAAATGAATATGCTGTTGCAGTTCCTGCCCTGCATGCGTATTCCCATTCAGCTTCAGTTGGAAGTCTATAAAAATTTCCTGTCATTGAGGATAACCATTGACAAAATTTCTTAGCTCCAAGTTGAGTCATAGAAATGGCTGGATACCCATCTATACCCATACCAAAGCTCATTTCAACATAAGGAGTAGTGGCACCAGAAATTCCATCAACATCAATATTTACTTCATTTTTAGAATCGAATTTTGGTTGTTTTTTATCAATTTTTCTTTCCATAAAAAGATGATATAAATCCCAAGTAGTTTCATATTTAGCCATCCAAAAAGCTTCTATTTTTACCTTATGAATTGGCCCCTCATCTGCCATTCTGTTTCTTTCACTATAAGGACTACCCATTTGAAATTCGCCTTCTGGGATTGGGATCATTTCTAATCCATAGTTTTTTTCAATTATTTTCTGATTATATGATTCAAATAAATTATTTTGAGCATATATAAAAAAAGGTACAACTAACAATAAATTAATAATCCTTTTCATGATATTAAATTAATAAAACATGTCATGGTGTAGGATAAAAATTTAAAAATCTCTATATGGAGAATCAAGGAATTCATTAGCCTTTTCTTCTTTAAATCTTGCCTTCTTATTATCCCAATGAAGTGTTTTCCCTGGAAACCTTCCGGCAATAACTCCTAATAATATCGTTTCAGTCAACCTTGCTGAATAGGAAAATGGAGCTGTACATTCGTCTCTTCCTAAACATGCATCTACAAATTGATGGTAATGAAGATGGGATTCTCCTTGATAATCTCTTACAGGTTTACTAGTTATTTTTCCTGAACTCTCTAAATTGGAAAGGTCTAATTCTTTATACTTTCCATCAATTATCAGCCTAGGAAGTTCCATGAAATGAGGCAAAAGAAGTCTTCCTTTTTCACCGATAAACATAGCGCCTTGTAATGGGAGTTTTTCATTGTTTGGCAATTTCAAATCTTTATGTTTTTTGGGTGATCCAGCGCCATCGTTCCAAATCCATTTAAATGACTCGGTGGTAAATCTAGTCCCTGGAAATTCATATGTAACCGTGTTTTTTTCAGGAAATCCAAATCCGCTAGGTCTTCTGCAATTATTTTTAATTGTTATTGGAACATCTAAGTCAAGAGCATTATAAGGGGTATCAAAAATATGCACTCCCATATCTCCCAGAGTTCCACATCCAAAATCTAGTATTTTTCTCCAGTTACCTGGATGATAAACTTTTTTCTTAAAAGGTCTTTCTTCTGCGGTTCCTAACCATAAATTCCAATCTAGGTTTTCAGGTATTGGATCAGACCCATTAGGTTTAGGCCCATCAAATCCCCAATTCTTAGGTGACCATGCTCTTACTTTACTAACTTTACCAATAATCCCTGATTGTATTAATAGTGTTGCAAGTTTATAATCGTAAAAAGAATGAACTTGAATTCCCATTTGAGTTATAAGATTCTTTTCTTCTGCCAATTTTCTCATAGCTCTGGCTTCAGAAACATGATGTGTTAATGGTTTTTGACAATAAACAGATTTATTAATTTCCATAGCCACCATTGAAGCTGGAGCGTGTGTATGATCTGGAGTAGAAATAATAACAGCATCAAATTCTTCCTTCATTTCTTTCATCATGACCCTATAATCTTTATAAGTTTTAGCCTCTGGATGTAATTTGCTAGCCGAAATTAAGGCATTTGAATCAACATCGCATAAAGCTACCACGTCAACATCTTTGTGAGATGAAATATCCTTTAAGTCAGCTGAACCCATTCCGCCAACTCCAATATGGGCTGTTCTAAGTCTATTTTTTTTGGTACTTGACCAAATATTAGAAGGAATTAGGGGTAATGAGGCCAAAGTTGCTGTTGTTTTTAAAAAGTTTCTTCTATTACTTCTTTTCATGATAAATATACTCTTTTACTAAAGTTAACTAAAATCAAAATATTGAATAAAAAGATAAACTAAATTATTTGAGTTACCAACAAAACTACTTGGAATGCAAAAAATTATTACAAATTTGGAGGTATTCTAATAAACTTAGCTGGCAAAGCTGAGATTACTTTTAAATTAATTTTTTTTACTCTTTCTACATCAAGTTTTAATATTTTTCTATCATAGGTCATCAAACCATTAACTTCTCCTTCCACATCAGTTGTTTGAGTATATATAGCGCCAGAAAAACCCTTGGGTACCATTTCAAATAGTTGATTTCCAAAATTTATATATTCATCTGTGGCTTCTTTAGAATTTGAATATTTTACATAACCCCAGTTCTTATTTTTTTGCCAAAGATGGCCATCTATAGCTAATCCAATTCCTCCATATTCACCAAGAACATTTGACCTTTCCGGATCATAAAATTTCATTATTGGATTTGGATAATTATGCACGTCTGTTATGTCTCCTATTTTATAGTGATTTCCTCCACTGGCTGGATTTACCAATCTATATGGATCATATTTTTTTGTCCAATTTGTTATCTCTATGGTATTAAATTGTCCCCAACCTTCATTAAAGGGAACCCAGCAAACTATTGATGGATTTGAATAAAGAAAATCTATAATTTCCTTCCATTCATTCATGAAATTTTTTTCAACCTCAGGGGGAGGAATATATTCTTTGCCATCAAAAAATTTATTTCTAATCCATGTAGGTGGATTAGTTTTTCCAGGATTGGGCATATCCTGCCATACTAACATCCCTATTTTATCTGCATGATAATACCATCTTGCTGGCTCTACCTTAACATGTTTTCTTATCATATTAAATCCATATTCCTTGGTTTTAATAATATCAAACTTTAATGCATCATCACTAGGTGCAGTATATAATCCATCAGGCCACCAACCCTGATCTAATGTACCGAACTGGAAATATTGTTTATTATTTAGATGAAGTCTTCTTGTGCCATTTATATCTTTTCTTATGGAAATTTTACGCATTCCAAAATAAGTTTTCACTACATCAATTATTTCTCCTTCAGAAATAAGATTAATTTCTAAATCATATAAAAAAGGATTTTCTGGAGTCCATAATTTAGGCTGATTAATAGCAATTTTAATTTCTGAATCAAATTTTTGTTGAATTTTAGAAATAATCTTATCACTTTCTCTAATGATTAATTGTAAAAAATCTTTTTCAGAATTATAAGATGTAAATGTTTTTATAGTTACACTTGGAATATCAATATTAGTAGTAGTATATAGATTACTAATATGTTTAGTGTTTAAAGGCTCAATCCATACTGTTTGCCATATTCCAGAAACAGGACTATACCAAATTCCTCTAGGATTTTTAACCTGCTTACCCCTAGGCTGAAAACCTTCATCTGTTGGATCCCAAACTCTAAGTTCTATTTTTTGATTTTTTACTTTTTTTAAATAGGGAGTAATATTAAAAGAAAATGGATCATAACCCCCTTTGTGAATACCTACTTTTTTGTCGTTTATCCAAAGTTCCGATTCCCAATCAACAGCACCAAAATGAAGTATAATTTCTTTTTTTTTCCATTTCCTTGGAATTTGAAAATTTTTGTGATACCACAACTCTTGTTCTTTTGAAATTCTTTTTTTAACTCCAGAAAGACTTGATTCAATTGCAAATGGGACTAAAATTTCTCCGTCATAATTTTTTGGTTTGTTTTCTCCCTTTCCAGTAATTGTGTAGTCCCACAATCCATTTAAATTTTTCCAATCTTTTCTAACTAAAATTGGTCTTGGATATTCTTGTAATACATTATCAGGATTAATGTTTTCTCCCCAATCTGTTTTAATATTATCTCCAATTGGTTTCCATTGAGAATGTATATTTAGAGAAATAAAAAATATTATAAATAAAATGTTTTTCATTCTATTTACAGTTTTCTAATTTTTATATTTTTAAACCAAAGAGAGCTACCATGATCCTGAAATCCAATATATCCTTTTTTAAATTTTCCATAATCTGGAGCATTATTCCATTTGCCTGAATTTCTTTTTTTGTACCAATCCTCAGACCAGGGGACAAAAGAAACAACTACTTTTCCATTAAGCCAATGTTCTACTTTTTCAGTTGTAAATACAATCTTTGAAGAATTCCATTCTCCTGCAGGATTTAGTATTTTTTTTGTTTCATCTGCTATATGCATCGCATAATCTGCCGCAGTCTTTTGCCAATCCTGAAGTTTTTCAGGTTCCATTGATCCAAATTGTTCATTATAAGATTTTAAATCGTGAATCTTTGCATAATTTATATCATCAATTAATTGATATTCTGGAGAAATTTGAGGAGGTCCGCCATATCCTTCCTTAATGTGATAAAAAATACCACTATTCCCTCCAACTGGGATTTTCCATTCTACATATAATTCAAAATTTTCAAATTCTTCATTTCCATAAATAATATCTCTTCCACCCTTATAATTTTGTTCTAACTCAAGTTCAGTGTCAAACATTAACATTCCATCTTTAGCAGTCCAGCCTGGTGGCATAATTTCAGAATTATAACCACGCCAACCATCTGTAGTTTTACCATCAAATAGATAAATCCATTCACTTTCATTATTACACGAAATGAAAAGCGATGTTAAACACAGAATTCCAAAAAATTTAATTATTACCTTTTTCATATCAAAACAATTTTAAAATCAAGTTATTATTTCAAGTGGGTTAGTTGTTTCCCATCTTCCTCTTGTAAAATCAGGAAATTTTTGAGGCATTCCTCCTTCTGAAATTGATTTACCACTTAAAGGAGTTACAGCACTCCAAAAACATCCTTCATAAACATTTTGATCTAAAGGAAGACCATTTCTTAAACATTCAACTATTCTATATCTCATTATACCATCCATTCCTCCATGACCACTATTTTTTGTCTTTTGATTTAATCTTTTATAAAGTGGATGATCATACTTCTCATACAATTTTTCTAGCTTATCACCCTGAATCCAAGAATGGTGATCTTTAGCAATATCTTCAAATCCACCCTCTAAAGCTACCCTTGTAGGAAAACCAGCTAAAGCCCCTTTAGTACCTTGAATTAGATTATGTCTAGTATATGGTCGTGGACTTGTTTCATCCCATTGAACCATTACAGTTCTTCCTTTATTTGTTTTTATGATAGAAGTATTCAAATCTCCATTTTGATAATCTAATTGATTCCATTTATGATCTAACGAATAATTCTTTTCAGCATATAATTTCCTGCCTAATGCAGGGGTTGAATAAGAAATTATACTTTTAAATGTATCTTCTTTTCTTCCTAAATTCATGTATTGAGCTACTGGACCAAGGCCATGAGTAGGATATAGATTTCCTTTTCCATTCGCATAATGGTGAGTTCTCCAAGATCCAGTTCCTCTATCTTCTTGATTCATTTGAAACCTTAACTCATGAATATATGCAGCTTCAGAATGCAATAATTCTCCAATAACTCCCTTTCTACACATGTTTAAATACATTAATTCATCTCTACCATAATTAACATTCTCCATCATCATACAATGTTTTTGTGTTTCTTCGGAAGTATTTACTATTTTCCACATATCTTCCATTGATACAGCAATAGGAACTTCAACAAAAGCATGAGCTCCATTTTCCATTGAATAAATAGCCATTGGAGCATGATTATTCCAATTTGTAGAAATAAATACTGCATCAGGTTTAACTTCTTGAAGCATTAATTTCCATTTATCATCTTCTCCCCAATATTGAGCAATATTTTTATGCCTTTCTCCATTACCTATTTCTTCTGCTACTTTGGTGCTCCTTAATACATTATCTTCAAATAAATCACTTATTGCAACAACATCTACTCCATCTAGCTTTGAAATTGATTTCAAATGTCCACTTCCTCTTGCTCCAACTCCAATAAATGCTGTTCTAATAGTTTTTAATTTTGGAGCAGAGAAATCTCCCATATATATACCTTTTGAATCAGGAATTACTGTTGAATTATCACAATTTGATAAAGTTGAAGCAGCAGTTAATACTGCAGCTGACATTGTAGTAGTTTTAATAAATTTTCTTCTGTTATAATTTTTCATATAATATTATTATAATTCATTTTTATAATTATTTTTTATTTTTTCCAAAAGAAATATTTCAGAAAAAAACTGCCAATCAAAATTTTTACTTTGGTTTGCAGGATGATTATGATGATCCTGATCTAAAATATAACTATTAGGTTTTTCTAAAATTCTTGTTTTGGAGTATACTTCTTCAATATTTTTTCTTAATGAATTAAATTTATCTTCAAGATTTCTAATCTCATTCAATTCTGTTTTTATTGGATAATCTATTTCTTTTGAAAGATCTAATTTTTCTAATGCTATTATAATATTTGAAGAAAATTTTACCAATTCATTAACTTGTTTGTATACTTCTAAAGTGAATTTATTTTTAGGTTCATTTTCCATTATTTTATCAATAGTTTCTTCTATTTCTTTACTAAGTAAAAGTGAAGATTTTGCATTTTCGATTTTATTAAAATATTTTTTAGACCACATTCCCTTATTCTCTAAATCAGGTAAATCAATAATAAATGTTTCTAAAGGATTTTCTTGTTTAGATATTGCTGCTCTTCTTACTTTATCTTCTAATAACATATTAAGCCATAAACCAACAGGCTTTTCAAGTTTATCTATAAATGCATATTCATTATTTGAAAATTCTGAACCATATATCCTATGTCTATAAATCCCTTTGAATTCATCAATAGATTTCTTGTTTCCGGACCAAGTATATTGCGCAAAAGCAGCAATCCCTCTTTTATATAATTCAAAATGAGGAGAATCATCATCCCAAAGAGTTAAAAGCAAGCCCTCTAAATTTTTTTCAATTGAACTAATAGCAAATGATCTAATTTGTGGAATGTTACTCTGGTTTTGAGGCATTAGTGTCCATCTAGTTTGTCCAGCTGTAGCTCCCATTACTTTCAGGTTATTATTTGTATACCAATCCATAGCCTTTTGATTCCCATAAGTATCAGATTTTTGATAGTTCCATCTCATATAAATTGCATTTTTAGGAAACTTCTCTATAAACTGCATCAAGTTTAATTCATTCTTTTCCCATATTTCATCTACTTTTTCCTTACTAATCTCACTATTAAACATAGGCCTATAAACACCAGCATGTTTTAATGGCATATCATCCCAGAAAATTGGAATTCTATTATGTTTTTCTGCAAATTGACAAACTTTATTTAACCAAATTAAATTCAGTTCTAATTCGCTTTTTCCTTCTCTTTTCAATAGATGAACTTCATCTCCGCCAACATGCAAATATTTTCCAAAAGGTGTAGCTTTTATTGCGTCCAAATAAAGATCAAATTGAAGATCATAAGTTTCTGAATTCAATGGATTAAAAGCCCAATCACTACTAGGGACATCTCTTAAATATTTATTTTTTTCGTGTTTTAAAATAAAAGAGGCATGGCCTAAACCTTGTACTAGGGGATTGATCATAATATTTCTCTCGAATGCATATTCACTTAGTTCAATCCACCATTCAATCGATAGAGCATCTGGTGCACCAATCTCAGGTCTTAGCTCATATTTTAATTTATCCTCAAATTCTACAATAATTCCATTAATTTTTTGCTTAGCTAAATGATCTATTAAATTAAAATAATAGGATTTTTTCTCCATATGATGTTTTACATCTATATGAATAGGCCGAAATTTAAGTGACGGATA
>JAAZZF010000111.1 GCA_014239275.1 Flavobacteriaceae bacterium
TAGATTTTCATGGATCTAAGTTTGGCAAAAATCCTATTGGAACAGGTCCATTTAAATTCAAGAGATGGGAAGAAAATATAAAATTAGTACTTAGAAAGAATAGCAAATATCATGAAAAAGATGAAAATGGAGCTCAACTTCCTTATTTAGAAGCAATTTCGATTACTTTATTACCTGATAAAAAAAGTGAATTTATGGAATTCGCTCAAGGAAAAATTGATTTTATAAATTCAATTGATTCTTCTTTTAAAGATCAGCTATTAGAAACCAATGGAAATTTAAAAAAAGAATACTCCGAATCAATAAATTTAATTAGCGGTCCATACTTAAATACAGAATATATTGGGTTCTTTCTTGGTAATAAAAATTCATTAATTAATTCCAAAAAATTAAGATTGGCAATTAATTATGGATTTAATAGAGTTAAAATGATGAAATTTTTGAGAAATAACATTGGTTACCCTGCAAATAATGGTTTTGTACCATATGGACTAAATAAAGGCATAAATACAGTAGGTTTTAGCTATAATCCAAATAAAGCAAAAAAGCTTGTTGAAGAATACAAAAAAGAAAGCGGAAACAATAAAATTGAATTGGTTCTTTCAACAGATGCAAATTATATAGATATTGTTGAATATATTCAAAGAGAACTATTAGAAATTGGGGTTTTAATTAAAATAAATATTATGCCTCCCTCGAGTCTAAGACAAGCAAAATCAAATGGAAAGTTAGAACTTTTTAGAGCTAGTTGGATTGCAGATTATCCTGATGCTGAAAATTACCTGTCTCTTTTCAACTCAAAAAATAAAGCTCCAAATGGACCTAATTATACTCATTTTGAAAATTCCAAGTATGATAATTTATTTTTTAAGTCATATTTAGAACAATCTGATAATAGAAGAAGAATTATTTATTCAGAATTAGATAAGATGATAATTGAAGAAGCTCCTATAATTCCTCTATACTATGATAAAATAATGCGATTTTCGAAAAAAAATGTCTTTGGTTTAAAAACAAACCCCATTAACCAATTAAATCTTAAGAGAGTATATAAAAAGTAAGTTACTTTTTTAGCTTAGCATACCTGGTTTTAAACTTGTCTATTCTACCTGCAGTATCTACAAGTTTTGTTTTACCAGTATAGTAAGGATGAGAAGTTCTTGAAATTTCAAGTTTAACTAATGGATATGTTACACCTTCATGCTCAATTGTCTCCTTAGCCTCAACAGTAGATTTAGTTAAAAAAATATCCTCATTAGACATATCTTTAAAAGCAACTAATCTGTAATTTTCAGGATGAATCCCTTCTTTCATATCATTAATAATTGGTTGCAAATTTAATTCTTTTTTACAAATTTGCAACTAAACTTAACTTATTTAAAAAAGTGAACTTGTTTAAAAATGAAGATTAATAAATTCTAACTACTTTTACACCTATAATTAATAACCTAAAATTTAATCAAATGGAAGAAATTACAACTAAAAAATATATGTTAGAGTACGGAACTTGGACAGGAATTATTCTTGTTTGCTTTTCTATTATGCTATTTTTTTTAGAAGCTCATTATGAAAATAGTACATCAACACAAATAATTAATGCACTTATTCAGTTTTCAGGAATTACAATTGCATGTTTAGCATATAAAAAAGCTAATTCTTCTAAAATTTCTTGGGGAGAAACTAGAAAAATTGGAAGTGGTGTTTCCCTTATTATAGCTATAATAGCTGTTATTTATACTTATCTTCTAATAAATGTGATTGAACCAGGTTACATGGACAAAGTTTTAGAAATAAGTTATTATGAAACACTTGAAAAATATCCTGAGGCATTGGCTAATATGGATTTAAATCAATATATCGAAACTGCTAAACCTTACACTTGGTTTACCTATCCAGCTATTTTATTTATGACAATATTATTTGGTTTTATTTATAGTTTAATTTTAGGGTTTTTTATAAAAACTAATAATGCATAACAATGCAACTATCAATTGTAATTCCTCTCTATAATGAACAAAATTCTATAAAAGAATTAAACGAAACTATTGAAAAGGTGGTTTCAGCTATGGGTATTAAATATGAAATAATATACATCGATGATGGAAGTAATGACAATTCTTGGAATGTTATAAAAGATCTTGCAAAAGAATATGATCAAATAAAGGGAATAAAATTCCTTAGAAACTTTGGAAAATCACAAGCATTATCAGCAGGTTTCAAATCAGCAAAGGGAGATGTTATTATTACAATGGATGCAGACCTTCAAGATGATCCAAATGAAATTCCTGATCTTTTTAAAGCAATAAATGAAGAAAATTTTGATTTAATCTCAGGTTGGAAAAAGAAAAGGTATGATTCCTTTATTTTTAAAAATTTTCCTTCAAAAATATTTAACTGGGCGGCAAGAAAAACTTCAGGAATAAAGCTTAATGATTTTAATTGCGGAATTAAATCTTATAAAAAAGCTGTTATAAAAGAAATAAAGTTAACAGGGGGAATGCATAGATATATTCCAGTACTTGCTAAAAATGCAGGATTTAAAAACATTTCTCAAAAAATAGTAAAACATCACCCTAGAAAACACGGAAAAACAAAGTATGGTCCTGATAGATTCATTAAAGGTTTTCTTGATCTTACAACATTATGGTTTATTCATAAATTTGGAAAACGTCCAATGCATTTTTTTGGACTCATTGGAACAATTATGTTATTAATTGGCTTCTTTTTCTCTATGTATTTAGGAATTGATAAAGTATTTATTAAAACTAGTGGAAGATTGATAACTGAAAGACCCGAATTTTATATTTCTTTAGCTACTATGATAATGGGATCTCAGTTTTTCCTTGCTGGTTTTTTGGGTGAAATCATTTTAAGAAATAAAAAAATTAAAAACCAATATATCATTTCAGAAAAAGTTAATGAATGAGTGAATCAAATATAATTGAAGAAAATTATAAATCTTGGACTAAATCACCTTTTGATAAAAAAACAATATCTAAAATAATAGAGCTTAAAAAAAACAATCTTGAAGATTTCAAAGATTCCTTCTACAGAGATTTAAGCTTTGGTACTGGTGGTATGAGAGGAATTATTGGTTTGGGACCAAACCGAGTGAATAAATATACCTTTGGAAGAAATACACAAGGAATTTCAACATATATAAAAAATAATTATAATAATGGAATTCCATCCGTAGTAATAGCGTATGATTGTAGAAATCAAAGTCAATATTTGGCCAATAAGGTAGCTGAAATTTTTAGTGCTAATGAAATTAAGGTTTTTTTATTTAGCTCTATTAAACCAACACCAGAACTTTCATATGCATTAATTAAATTAAACTGTATTTGTGGTATAGTATTAACAGCTTCACACAATCCTCCAGAATATAACGGTTACAAAGTATACTGGGAAGATGGAGGCCAAATTGTTCCTCCAATCGATGCAAATTTAATTTCAGAAATAAATAACACTAAATATTCGGAAGTAAAATTTCAAAGAAATGATCAATTCATTGAGTTAATTGATAAAAAAATTGATGATTTATTTGTTGCAGACTCTATTAAAAATGGTAAAATAGGAAATTCAAAAAGAGAAGATTATAAAATTGTTTTTACTCCTTTACATGGAACCTCATACTTAATTGGACCTAGAGTTTTAAAAGAAGCTGGATATAGTAATTTAAAAATTGTAAAAGAACAATCTATTCCAGACGGAAATTTTCCTACTTTAAAATCCCCAAATCCAGAAGACAAAGAAGCTTTAGAAATGGCATTAAATTTAGCTAAGGTTAATAATTCTGACATATTTATTGGAACAGATCCAGATGCAGATAGGCTTGGCATAGGAGTAAAAGATAATTCTGGTAATTATATCAATTTGAACGGAAATCAAATCATGATTGTTTTAACAGAATATTTATTGAGTAAAAAAAATGTAAATAAATCATGTTTTATTGGATCAACGATTGTTTCTACTCCAATGATAAAAAAGTTGGCAAAATATCACGATGTGGATATTAAAATAGGACTTACAGGTTTTAAATGGATAGCAAAAATGATTAAGGACTTTCCAAATCAAAAATTTATTGGAGGAGGTGAAGAAAGTTATGGATACCTAGTTGGAGATTTTGTTAGAGATAAAGATGCTGTTACTTCCTCTTTATTAGCCTGTGAGTTAGGGTCAGAATGTAAGAGTAATGGGAAAAGTTTATATGATTATCTCATAGATTGTTATGTTAAATATGGGTTTTTTAAAGAAAGATTAATTTCAATAGAAAAAAAAGGGATTAAAGGTGTAAATGAGATAAAATCCATTATGGATAACTTGAGAATTAAATCAATTAATGAATTGGCAGGAAGTAAATTGAAACTAATTCAAGATTTTGAGAATTTAGAAGAAACCAATTTATTAACTGGTGAAAAATCTATTTTAAAATTTCCTAAATCCAATGTTTTAATTTTTGAATCTAAAGATGGCACGAGAGTTGCAGCTAGACCAAGTGGAACAGAACCAAAAATAAAGTTTTACTTTAGTGTCAATATGAAATTGGAATCTAGTGAAATGTTTAAAAAATCGAATAGTATCCTTGAAGAGAAAATGGATAAACTAGTATCAGAATTTAATTTTTAAAGATGACCTATTTTAGTAAAATTTTTAAATTCGCTATCCCCTATAAAAAATATATATTTCTTAATATTTTTTTTAATACTCTTTATGCCATTTTTAGTGCCTTGTCATTTCTTTCATTGATGCCAATGTTAGAAGTCTTGTTTGGAGACTCAAATAGAACATATAAGAAGCCAGAGTTTGATGGTTTATCTAATTTTGGTAATAACCTAGAAGAATGGCTTAATTTCCAAGTTAGCACCTTTGCTGGTGATGATCCCAAAAAAGCATTAATGTTTGTTATTTTAACAATAATAGTACTATTTTTTTTCAAAAACTTTTTCAACTATATCGCAATGTTTTTCATTACATTTTTAAGAAATGGAGTGTTAAAAGATCTCCGACAGAGTGTATATGAAAAGATTATTGATTTACCTCTTCCATATTTCTCTGAAAAGAAAAAAGGTGATGTGATTTCAAGAATCACAGCCGATGTACTTGAAATTCAACATTCATTTCTTTCTGTATTAGAATTAATAGTTAGAGAACCTCTAACTATTTTCTTTACAATTTTGGCAATGTTTCTTATTAGTTTTGAACTAACTCTTTTTGTACTATTCTTTATACCATTATCAGGGTTTATAATTTCTCTAATTGGAAAATCATTAAAACCAACATCAAATTTAGTTCAAGCTGAACAAGCAGAAATATTATCTATTACTGAAGAAACATTACAGGGTTTAAAGATTATAAAAGCATTTATGGCTGAATTGTTTTTTATTAATAGATTTCAAAAAACTAATGATAAATTTTATAATTATTCAAACAAATTAATTAATCGTCAAAATTTAGCAAGTCCATTAAGTGAGTTTCTAGGAATTTCAGTTATAGGTGTTCTTCTATGGTATGGTGGCCAATTAGTATTGGTTGATCTTCAATTAAAGCCAGCAGCTTTTTTGACTTATATGGGACTGGCATATGGTGTTTTAACTCCAGCCAAAGCAATTAGTAAAGCATCCTATTCAATTAAAAAGGGTAATGCAGCAGCAGAAAGAGTTATTGAAGTTTTAGAATCTGAATCCACAATTAAAGAAATAAAAAATCCTATTAAAAAAGATAAATTTAAAAATGAATTGAATTTTAAAAATGTTTCTTTTAAATATGAAAAAGAGATTGTACTAAAAAACCTGTCCTTTAAAATTAAAAAGGGGCAAAATATTGCAATTGTAGGACAATCTGGTAGTGGAAAGTCTACAATCGCTAATTTAATACCAAGATTTTATGATGTCTCAGAGGGTGAAATTGAAATTGACGGAATTAACATCAAAAATTTATCAAAAAAAGATCTTAGAAATCTAATAGGAATAGTGACACAAGATTCTATTCTATTTAATGATTCTATAGCAAATAATATTACTTTATCAGATTCTTCGGTAAACACCAATCAAATTATTGAAGCTACTAAAATTGCTAATGCCTATGAATTTATAGAAAAAACAGAAAACAAACTTGATTCTAATGTTGGTGATAGTGGAGGTAAATTATCTGGTGGACAAAAACAACGAATCTCTATAGCAAGAGCTGTTTTAAATAATCCACCTATTATGATATTAGATGAAGCTACTTCTTCACTTGACTCAGAATCAGAAAAACTAGTTCAGGATGCTCTGGATAATTTAATGAAAAACAGAACCTCAATAATCATAGCTCATAGGTTATCAACTATTCAAAATGCTGATTTAATTTTAGTTATGGACCATGGGGAAATCATAGAATTAGGTAAACATGAAGAATTAATTAAAGTTAATGGTATTTATTCCAAATTAATAAAGCTACAGTCCTTCAATTAAACTTCTTGTTAATAGAATTGTCTTAATTACTAAAACATGCAATTGAAAAATGAGTCTAGATTTATTGAAGATTTAAAAAATAAAGAAACTCAAAATAATGCATTTGAATCTTTGTTAAACCAATATAAAGAACCATTATATTGGCATATAAGAAAAATAGTTTTAAACCATGATGATGCTGATGATGTATTACAAAATACTTTTATTAAAATTTTTAAAGGAATTAAAAATTTTAAAGGAGAAAGCAAGCTATATACTTGGATGTATAGAATAGCTACTAATGAATCATTAAATTTTTTAAAACTTAAAGCTAAAAAATACTTTAACAGTTCTGAAGAAATGATGACTTATATAGTTAAAAACCTTAAAGAAGACCCATTCTTTGATGGAGACGAGCTTCAGCACAAATTACAAATTATAATATCTATGCTTCCTCAAAAACAAAAATTAGTTTTTCAAATGAAGTATGAACAAAACATGAAATTTAAAGACATATCTGAAATTTTAGGAACTTCTATCGGTGCATTAAAGGCTTCCTATCATATAGCTGTAAATAAAATAAAGAAAGAAATTAATGAAATTCAAACCTTTTTATAATATAATTGTCTATATATAAATGGATTACAATAATAATATACCAATTAATAAAAAAAGATTCATAACTCCTAAAGGATACTTTGAAAGCATTCGCTATGAAAATATTTCAGAAAATAAAATAAAATTTAAAGGATTTATAGTTCCAAAAAATTATTTTATATCATTAGATAAGCAACAAATATTTAATAGAATTTATATAAATAAAATAAAATATATTAAAACTAATTTTTATAAAGTGGCATCTTTAGCTGCGATTTTTATTTGTCTATTTTATATTTTAAATTATTCTGAATTAGATAGTTACGATATTAATTCTAATGATGTAATTAACTATGTAAATGAAGATTTTTTTATACTAACTAACTCTGAATACTCCGAATTATTAGATTCAGATGATTTGAATTACACGAATTTGATAACTTATGGTGATATTGAAAACTACTTTTTAGAAACATCTAATATAGATTTAGAAAATTTAATTATTGAATAATATGAAAAATATAATATTTTTTTTATCAGCCTTTTTAATGGTAAATACTATTTTCTCCCAATCTGAAAAATTAAGCAGGGAAAAAATAGATGCATATAAAAAACTATACTTAACAGATAAGTTAAAATTAGATCCAAGTACAGAAACTGCTTTCTGGACAGCTTATAAAACATATGAAGACAGTTTATATAAACTTCATAGAGAAAGAAGACAGGACTTAAAAAAAATGAGAACAGATAATCTCTCTATTTCTGATGAGGAATTTCCTAAACTGATTGATAATTATATGAATCATGAAAAAAGAAAAGTAGAGCTTAGGGGAAAACTAATTTCTGAACTAAAAGAAGTTATGTCATTTAGAAAAACTTTTATGCTATTTAGATATGAAGATGATTTTAGAAGAGAAATGATGGAAAAATTAAGAAAGCAGAGAAAAGAAAAATAAGACTAAATCTTATAAAGAAAATTATATTATTTAGAGACTTCACTATTATACTATATTTACGCAAATTATAATATGCGTCTTCACAGAAATTTAGTTTTAGCAGTAATCAGGGTACTTGATGGTGTTTTTAACCAAGATTTATATGCTGATAAAACCATAGAAAAAATATTAAAACAAGATAAAAGATGGGGAAGTAGAGATAGAGGCTTTATAGCTGAAACAAGCTATGAAATTGTTAGATGGAAAAGGCTTTATTTAAAAATTGCTGAAGTAAAAAAACCATTTGATCATCAAAATTTATGGAGAGTATTTTCTGTTTGGTCTATATTAAAAGGAATAGATTTACCTGATTGGAAAGAGTTTAAAGAAACGCCAAAAAGAAGAATAAAAGGAAAATTTGATAAGTTTTCTAAAATCAGAAAGTATAGAGAATCGATTCCTGATTGGATTGATGATTTAGCATGTAAAGAAATTGGAGAAAAAACATGGGAAAAAGAAATTTCTGTTTTAAACAAAATGGCCCCTGTAATATTAAGAGCTAATACTTTAAAAAATAACGTTGATCAATTACAAAAAACTTTAGCTTCTGAAGAAATAATTACAAATAAAATAAAAGGATATCCAGATGCTTTGAAGTTAATAGAAAGAACCAATTTGTTTAATAAAGATTCTTTTCAAAATGGATTATATGAAATACAAGATGCTTCCTCACAACTTGTTGCTCCATTTCTAGAGATTAAACCAGGAATGAAAATTTGTGACGTTTGTGCGGGAGCAGGCGGTAAAACACTTCATCTATCGTCTTTAACTAATAATAAAGGTCAAATAATTGCAATGGATATTTATAAGCATAAACTTGTTCAGTTAAAAAAAAGAGCCAAAAGAAATGGGGCCTTTAATATAGAAACTAAACTAATAGAAAATAATAAATCTATAAAGAGACTTAAAGGTAAAATTGATAGGTTACTCATCGACGCACCTTGTTCTGGATTAGGTGTTTTAAGGAGGAATCCCGATTCAAAATGGAAATTAGAACCTGAATTTTTAGAAAATATAAAAAAACTACAACTGGATCTTTTAATAAAATATTCTTCATTGATAAAGTCAAATGGAAAAATGGTTTATGCTACATGCTCTATTTTACCTTCGGAAAATGAGCTTCAAATAAAAAAATTTTTAGAATCACAAGAAGGGAAAAAATTTAAATTAGAAGAAGAAAAAAAAATAAGTCCATTAATTTCTGGTTTTGACGGGTTTTACATGGCAAGACTATGTTTAAAAGAAACATGTTGATAAGTATTTTAAAATCGTTATTTAAATTTAATTTTTACGATATCTTGTTTGGTTTTTTTCTTATAAATTTGAATAAATTTTAAAATTTCTTAGTCCTTAATGGTTCTTTTCTTTAAAGACAAAAACGAATTAATATACGCAGTAGATTCAGTTGAAGGCTTAGACTCAAAAAACATCTCCAAATTAGAATGGTTATTTGTTGCAACTTATTTAAAGGAGTGTAAAGTTGTTCCTAAAAAATATTTAGGTCCAAAAAAGACAATGATTTCTCCATGGAGTACTAATGCCGTTGAAATTACTCAGAATATGGCTGTAAATGGTTTAAAAAGAATTGAAGTATTTAAATTATTAAAAAGTAATTCTAAAAAGTTTGATTCAATGCTTTTTGAGACTTACAATCAATTAGATCAAGAAATTTTTAAAAACTCCATAATTCCAGATCCTCTTATAGAAATTGAAGATATAGCAAGTTATAACGAAAAAGAAGGATTGGCATTAAGCAAAGAAGAAATAATTTATTTAAAAACTTTATCAAAAAAAATAAAAAGAAAATTAACAGATTCTGAAGTTTTTGGTTTTTCTCAAGTAAATTCTGAACATTGTAGACATAAAATTTTCAATGGAAAATTTATCATTGATGGTAAAGAAAAAGATTTATCCCTTTTTAAATTAATAAAGAAAACCTCAAAATTAAATCCAAATGAGATTGTTTCTGCTTATAAAGATAATGTTGCATTTGTTGAAGGTCCAAACGTAGAACAGTTTGCTCCTAAGAATCCTGAGATACCCTCCTATTTTGAAAAAACAAATTTTAAATCAGTTATTTCATTAAAAGCAGAAACTCATAACTTTCCAACTACTGTAGAACCTTTTAATGGTGCGGCAACAGGATCAGGGGGAGAAATTAGAGATAGATTAGCCGGTGGAAAAGGATCTCTTCCACTAGCAGGTACAGCAGTCTACATGACATCTTACCCAAGAATAGATAAGAAAAGATCTTGGGTAAATGATGCTAGAAATTGGCTTTATCAAACTCCTTTAGATATATTAATTAAAGCTTCTAATGGAGCTTCTGATTTTGGAAATAAATTTGGACAACCATTAATTTCAGGATCAGTTTTTACATTTGAGCACAACTCTGATAATTTAAATTTAGGATATGATAAAGTTATTATGTTAGCAGGTGGAATTGGTTTTGGAAAAAAGGATCAAAGTTTAAAAGATATTCCTAATGAAAATGATACTATTGTAGTTTTAGGAGGAGACAATTATAGGATTGGTATGGGTGGAGCAGCAGTTTCTTCAACAGAAACTGGTAAATACAGCTCTGGAATAGAACTAAATGCAGTTCAGAGGTCAAATCCTGAGATGCAAAAAAGAGTTGCAAATACTATTAGGGCTTTTGTAGAATCTAAGAAAAATTCTATCATTTCTATTCATGATCATGGAGCTGGAGGGCATCTAAATTGTCTTTCTGAACTAGTTGAAAAAACTGGAGGAGTTATAGATTTAGACTGTCTTCCAATAGGTGACAATACCCTTTCATTTAAAGAAATTATTGGAAATGAATCCCAAGAAAGGATGGGACTTATTATATCAGAAAAAAATTATAAAAATTTAAAAAAAATTGCCGATAGAGAAAAAGCTCCATGCTATAAAGTTGGAAAAGTAAAAAATGACAAAAAATTTGTTATACATTCTAGTTCTTTAAAAAAATCTCCTATAAACCTTTCTTTATCTGATTTTTTTGGAAATTCTCCTCAAACTATAATGAAGGATTCTACGATCAAAACTAATTTTTCAGAACTTAACTACCAGGCACATAATTTAAAAGAATACTTGACTAATGTTTTAAGTTTAGAATCAGTTGCATGCAAAGATTGGTTAACTAATAAAGTAGATAGATGTGTAACTGGAAAAGTTGCTAAACAACAATGTACTGGTTCTTTGCAACTTCCACTTAATAATTGTGGAGTTATGGCTTTAGATTACTTAGGAATGAATGGGGTGGCAACATCAATTGGCCATTCTCCATTAGTAGCATTAATTGACCCTGGTGCTGGTTCTAGAAATGCTATTGGAAAGGCATTAACAAATATTATTTGGGCTCCACTAGAAAAAAGTATAAAATCAGTTACTCTTTCAGCTAATTGGATGTGGCCATGTAATAATTCTGGTGAAGATGCGAGACTTTACAAAGCTGTAGAGGCATGTTCAAAATTTGCAATTGATTTGGGAATTAATATCCCCACTGGAAAAGATTCTTTGTCAATGAAACAAAAATATAAAGATAAAGAAGTTGTATCTCCTGGAACAGTTATCATTTCCGCAGCAGCTAATTGTAATGATATTAATAAAGTGGTTGAGCCAGTATTTATTAATAATGAAGATTTTATTTATTATGTTGACTTTTCAAAAATGAGTTCTAAACTTGGTGGTTCAGCATTTGCTCAAACATTAGGAAAAATTGGATCTGAAGCATCAGATGTTTTAGATGGAATATACTTCAAAAAAGTCTTTAATGGCTTACAAAATTTAATTAAAAAAGGAATAATAATATCAGGACATGACATTAGTTCAGGAGGTTTAATAACTACATTGCTTGAGATGTGTTTTCCAGAAAATAAAATTGGTGCAGAAATAGATTTGTCCTTTTCTAATGAAAATGACATTATAAAATTATTATTTAGCGAAAATATTGGTGTTGTCTTTCAAGCAAATACAATTATTGAAAAAGAACTCGATTCACAAGAAATTACTTTTCAGAAATTAGGTAAAGTAAATAATAGTGGTGTATTGAATATAATTAAAGAAAAAGCATCATATAATTTTAATATTGATAAATACAGAGATATTTGGTATAAAACTTCCTATTTATTAGATATTAACCAAAGTGGAAAAATAAAAGCAAAAGAAAGGTTTAATAATTTTAAAAAACAACCCCTAAAATTTAAATTTCCAATTAATTTCAATGGTAAACTAAATAAACTAAATAATAATAAAATTAAAGCAGCAGTTATAAGGGAAAAAGGCAGTAATTCAGAAAGAGAAATGGCTTATGCTATGAGTTTAGTAGGTTTTGAGGTAAAAGATATTCATATGACAGATTTGATTTCAGGAAGAGAAAATTTGGAAAATATTCAATTTATTGTTGCTGTTGGTGGTTTTTCTAACTCCGATGTTTTAGGGTCTGCTAAAGGTTGGGCAGGTTCATTTCTTTATAATAATAAAGCTAAAAATAGTTTAATGAATTTTTATGACAGAAAAGATACTCTTTCTTTAGGGGTATGTAATGGTTGTCAACTCTTTATAGAATTAGGACTTTTACATCCTGAACATAAGAAAAAACCAAAGATGGTCTATAATGATTCCAATAAATTTGAATGTATCTTTACTTCAATTAAAGTTCAAAAAAATAATTCTGTAATGTTTGGAAGTTTATCAGGTTCTAAATTAGGTATTTGGTCAGCACATGGAGAAGGTAAATTTATCTTGCCTTATAATGAAAGTAGATATAAAATTATAGGTAAATATGGTTATAAAGAATACCCTGCAAATCCTAATGGATCAAATTACAATACTGCTATTATAAGTAATGAAGATGGCAGACATATTGCAATGATGCCACATTTAGAAAGATCTACCTTCCCTTGGAATTGGCCTTATTACCCAAAAAATAGAAATGAAGAAATTTCTCCTTGGGTTTTAGCATTCCAAAATGCTAAAATTTGGTTAGAAAAAAATATATAAAATTTTTGTAAATATATTATGCGCGCATAGTATTTTTTTTTAAATTTGATTTAAATAATTAGATGAAAAAAAAAACTATTGATCAAGTGCTAAGATCTACCTGGCAGGCAATTGCTAAAATGTATAATGAGGAAGCATCTAAATATAATTCTTCGATGGCAGCTGGATTTGCTTTATTAAGTATAGATCCCAAAAAAGGAACACCCTCCACCTCTCTAGGGCCTAAAATGGGTATGGAAGCAACTAGTCTATCAAGAACCCTGAAATCTTTGGAAGCAAAAAAATTAATTAAAAGAAAACCTAATCCAAATGATGGAAGAAGTGTTCTTATTTATTTAACAGAAAAAGGTAAAATACATAGGGACTTATCTAGAGTTGCTGTTTTAAAATTTAATCAAGCAATTAAAAATGAAATAGGAGATAAATCATTAGAAAATTTTCACAATACAATTAAAAAAATAAATGAACTAATTAAGAATAAAAAAAAAATATTCAGTTTTTAATTTATATATAAAAGAAAAAAATGAAAAGAAAAATTAATAGTGTTGCAGTAATTGGATCTGGTGTAATGGGATCAGGGATTGCATGTCATTTTGCAAATATTGGAATAAAAGTTCTTTTGCTAGATATTGCACCAAATAAATTAAATGAATCTGAAGAAAAACTTAACCTGTCTTTAGAAGATAAAGTAGTAAAAAACAGAATTGTAAACGAAATGTTTCAAAGATGTATAAAATCTAAACCTGCTCCGCTCTATCACAAGAATTTTGCAAAAAGAATAACTTTAGGAAATCTTTCAGATGATATTAACAAAATAAGTAAAGTTGATTGGATAATTGAAGTGGTTACAGAGAAGCTAAGTATTAAACAAATTGTATTTGAACAAATCGAAAAATATAGAACCAAAGGAACTCTTGTAACTTCAAATACTTCTGGTATTCCAATTAAACAAATGAATGAGGGAAGATCTGAAGATTTTAAAAGTAATTTTGCAGTAACTCATTTTTTTAATCCACCACGTTATTTAAAATTATTTGAAATTATCCCTGGCCCTGATTGCAATTCTGAAATAATTGATTTCCTAAATGATTTTGGTGAAAGATACCTAGGTAAAGATTCCGTTTTAGCTAAAGATACACCAGGCTTTATTGGAAATAGAATTGGAACATTTGGAATGGTAAATATTTTAAATAACATAAAAAAATTAGATCTATCAATTGAAGAAATTGATAAATTAACGGGACCTATTATTGGCAGTCCAAAATCTGCAACTTTCAGAACAAGTGATATTGTTGGATTAGATACAACTGTTAATGTAGCTACGGGTATATATAAAAATTGCCTAAATGATGAGTTTAGGGATACTTTTAAATTACCTAAATATATCTACAAAATGTTAGAAAATAATTGGTTAGGATCCAAAACAAATGGTGGTTTTTACAAGAGAATTAAAGATGAGAATGGAAAATCTACTATTCTTTCCCTTGATCTTGAATCACTTGAATATTCACCAGTTAAAAAAGTATCATTTGAAACAATTAGTAATGCTAGAAAAATAAATAACGTTATTGACAGGTTTTCAGTATTACTTGAAGGAAAAGACAAAGCAGGAGAGTTTTATAGATTTAATTTTGGAACCATGTTTTCTTACATACAAAATAGAATTCCTGAAATTTCAAATGAATTATACAAAATTGATGATGCATTAAAAGCAGGCTTTGGATGGAAAAATGGTCCTTTTCAAATTTGGGATTCAATTGGCATAAAAAAAGGTGTTGAAATAATGAAGTCTTTAGGTTATAAACCAGCTGAATGGATTTCTGAAATGACAAAAAATAATGTTGATAATTTCTATAAAGTAGAAAATAGAAAAATTCATTATTACGATTTAAACACCAAATCTTTTATTATAAAACCAGGTCAAGATTCATTAATAATACTTAACAACCTAAATAAAAGTTCTATTATATGGGAAAACTCCGATTCGATAATAAAAGATCTTGGTGATGAAATTATCAACTTAGAATTTAGAACCAAAATGAATACTCTTGGCCAAGGAGTTCTTATGGGCATCAATAAAGCTGTAGACTTAGCGGAAAAGAATTACAAAGGAATTGTAATTGGAAATGAAGGTTCTCATTTTTCTGCAGGAGCTAATTTGGGTGCAATTTTCATGGCATCAGCTGAACAGGAATATGATGAAATAAATTTTGCTATTAAATTTTTTCAAGATAGTATGATGAAATTAAGATATTCCAGTATACCTGTTATTGCAGCTCCGCATGGTCTAACTTTAGGTGGAGGTTGTGAGGTTACAATGCATTCTGATAAAGCTGTTGTTTATAGCGAAAGCTATATAGGTTTAGTTGAGGTTGGGGCTGGTTTAATTCCTGGTGGTGGCGGATGTAAAGAAATGGCTTTAAGAGCATCTAAAAAGTTTAGCAAAAATGATGTTGAACTCAATGTTCTTCAAGAATATTTTTTAAATATAGGTATGGCTAAAACTTCAACGTCTGCATATGAAGCAATAGATTTAGGTTACTTACAACCAAATAATGATACCATTATAATGAATAAGAATCATCAAATTTCCATTGCAAAAAAACATGCAATTTTAATGTCTGACTATGGATATTTACCTCCATGTAAAGAAAAAAATATTAAAGTTTTAGGTAAACAAGCCTTAGGAATGTTTATGGTTGGAAGTGATACAATGAAAGCAGGCGGATATATTTCGGAACATGACCAAAAAATTGCTAATAAAATTGCGTATGTAATAAGTGGTGGAGATTTATCACAGTCTACTTTAGTTAATGAACAATACTTACTCGACTTAGAAAGGGAGGCATTTCTTTCATTATGTTCAGAACGAAAAACACTAGAAAGAATTCAGTATATCTTAAAAACAGGGAAACCATTAAGAAATTAAATTATGAAAGAAGCATATATAGTTAAAGCATATCGAACTGCTGTTGGAAAAGCTCCAAAAGGATTGTTTAAATTTAAAAGACCTGATGAGCTTGCCTCAGAGACAATAAATTATATGGCAAATCAAATTCCAGAGTTAGATAAAACAAGAATTGATGACGTCATTGTTGGTAATGCAACACCAGAAGCAGAACAAGGATTAAATATTGGTAGAGTTATTTCGTTAATGGGATTAAAAGTAGAAGATGTCCCTGGAGTAACAGTTAATAGGTATTGCGCTTCAGGACTAGAAACTATAGCGATGGCTTCTGCCAAAATTAAATCAGGAATGGCAGATTGTATTATTGCAGGAGGAGTTGAAAGTATGAGTTTTATACCTATGGGAGGATATAAACCAGTTCCAGACTATGGAATTGCCAAACAAGGAAAAGAAGATTATTACTGGGGAATGGGGCTTACTGCTGAACAGGTAGCCCAACAGTTTAATATTAATAGAGATGATCAAGATGAATTTGCTTTAAACTCCCACTTAAAGGCTGTTGATGCTATTTCAAAAGGAAAATTTAAATCACAAATTGTTCCAATAAAAGTTGAGGAAACATATTTGGACAGTAATGGTAAAAAATCTTCAAGAGAGTATACAGTTGATACAGATGAAGGGCCAAGAAAAGATACCAATTTAAAAGTTCTAAATAAGTTAAGACCTGTTTTTAGAATGAATGGTAGTGTTACAGCGGGTAATTCATCTCAAATGAGTGATGGTGCAGCATTTGTGATTATAATGAGTGGAAAAATGGTTAAAGAATTGAATGTTGAACCAATTGCAAGGTTAGTCAATTATGCAGTGGCCGGTGTTCCTCCCAAAATAATGGGGATTGGACCTGTTAAAGCTATACCTAAAGTTCTTAAACAAGCTGAAATGAAAATAGAGGATATTGATCTTATAGAATTAAATGAAGCTTTTGCATCTCAATCATTAGCAGTTATTAGAGAATTAAATTTAAATAGTGAAATAATTAATGTTAACGGAGGAGCAATTGCACTTGGTCATCCACTTGGTTGCTCCGGAGCAAAATTATCAGTGCAACTTTTTGATGAAATGAGATTAAAAAAATCAAAATATGGTATGGTAACCATGTGTGTAGGAACTGGACAAGGAGCTGCAGGCATTTATGAATTTTTAAATTAAAAAAATGGAAGAATCAAATATAACAAGAGGCGGAGAATTTATTATTAAGGAAACAAGTCCTGGAAACATTTTTACACCTGAAGATTTTTCAGAAGAACAAAAAATGATGAAGCAAGCAGTCATTGACTTTATCGATAAAGAAGTATGGCCGCATAAAGGTAGATTTGAAAAGAAAGATTTTAAACTAACAGAAGAAGTAATGCGAAAGGCTGGTGAGTTAGGATTTTTGGGTATTGCTGTTCCTGAAGAGTATGGGGGATTAGGAATGGGATTTGTTTCAACAATGCTAGTTTGTGAATATATCTCTGGCTGCACAGGATCATTATCTACTGCATTTGGAGCACATACCGGAATTGGTACAATGCCAATTGTTTTTTATGGGACTGAAGAACAAAAGCAAAAATATGTCCCAAAACTAGCTTCAGGAGAACATTTTGGTTCATACTGCTTAACAGAGCCTACAGCAGGTTCAGATGCAAATAGTGGTAAGACAAAAGCAGTACTTTCAGAAGATGGAACTCATTATAAAATTTCGGGACAAAAAATATGGATTTCAAATGCTGGTTTTGCTAATATTTTCATAGTTTTTGCTAGAATTGAAGATGATAAAAACATTACAGGATTTATTGTTCCTAATGAACCTAACAATGGAATTTCTTTGGGTGAAGAAGAAAATAAGTTAGGCATTCATTCATCTTCAACTAGACAAGTGTTTTTTGATAACACAAAAGTACCTATTGAAAATATGTTATCAGAAAGAGGAAATGGATTTAAAATTGCCTTGAATTCTTTGAATGTTGGTAGAATTAAACTTGCTGCAGCTTGTCTTGATGCACTAAAAAGAGTTACAAGTCTTGGAGTTCAATATGCGACTGAAAGGGAACAGTTTAATACTAAAATAATAGATTTTGAAGCAATTAGAGAAAAAGTTGCTCAAATGGCAACAGATAGTTATGTTGGAGAGTCTGCATGTTATAGAGCAGCGAAAGATATAGAAAACAGAATTAAAATTCGTCATGATAGTGGTAATTCTTTTCAAGAAGCTGAATTAAAAGGTGTAGAAGAATATGTTATTGAATGTTCAATATTAAAAGTAGCACTTTCTGAAGATTGTCAAAACGCAACAGATGAGGGAATTCAAATATTTGGAGGTATGGGATTTTCAGCTGAAACCCCAATGGAATCAGCTTGGCGAGATGCTAGAATAGCTAGAATTTATGAAGGGACAAATGAAATAAATAGAATGCTATGTGTTGGGATGCTAATAAAAAAAGCAATGAAAGGACATATTGATTTCATCACACCAGCAACACAAGTAGGAGAAGAATTAACTGGAATTCCTTCTTTTGAAATTCCGGATATTTCAGAGTTGTTTGCTCAGGAAAAAATAATAATTAATAATCTTAAAAAAGTATTTTTAATGTTAGCTGGAGCAGGTATTAAGAAATTTGGAGAAAAACTTGAAAAACATCAACAGATACTGTTAGCTGTATCAGATATAATGATTGAAATCTATATGGCTGAATCTGCACTTTTAAGAACCCAAAAAAACTGCAATAGATATGGCAAAGAGAGTCAAAAAGGACAGATAGCAATGTCTCAATTATATTTGTATCAAGCAGTAGATATAGTCCAGTCTAAAGGTAAAGAAGTAATTATTTCATTTAGTGAAGGTGATGAACAAAAGGGTTTACTAATGGGGCTTAAAAGATTCACTAAATACTATGATTTCCCTAATGTTATGGATTTAAGAAATATAATTGCTGAAAAATTAAAGAAAGAAAACAAATATTGTTTTTAATAAAAGTAAAGTAAACATTACAAAACGTAATTATGAATTATTTCAAAATCATACCTATTTTTATTTTTACTTCATTATGTTATTCGCAAAGCGAAGTTAATTACTACAATATTATAGATTCGGTTTCCGAACTTAGAATTGAAAATGACATCAAAAAGCTAGTTTCATTTGGAACAAGGCATACACTAAGTGACACTTTATCTAATAGTAATGGGATTGGTGCAGCCAGAAGATGGATAAAAAAAAGTTTTACAGAAATTTCTAAAAATTGCGATAATTGTTTAGAAGTATCCTATCAAAAAAATTACTTTAAAAAAAATAAAAGAAGACTTGTAAAAGATGTCTGGATAAATAACGTGATTGCTATTCAAAGAGGTAAAACTAATCCAAACAGATTTATAATAATGAGCGGAGATATTGACAGTCGTGTTAGCGACTCGAATGACTTCAAATCTCTATCTCCAGGCGCAAATGATAATGCATCAGGGATGGCAGGAGTAATTGAGGCAGCAAGAGTTTTAAGTAAGTATAAATTTGATAATAGTATAATATATGTTGGTTTATCTGGTGAGGAGCAAGGATTATACGGCGGAGCAGGACTAGCTAAATATGCAAAAGAACAGAACTGGGAAATTATTGGTGTTTTAAATAATGATATGATCGGAAATATTGAGGGAGTTGACGGAATAATTGACAATGTTAGTTTTAGAATATTCTCTGAACCCACCCCAGCCAATGAATCTGAAATTTCTAGAAAAAAAAGAAGATTTTACGGAGGAGAAGTTGATGGTAATTCAAGACAACTAGCAAGATACATACATAAAACAGTCACTAAATATATGCCAGAAATGAATCCAATGATGATATACAGATTGGATAGATTTGGAAGAGGAGGTCATCACAGACCATTTAATGATTTAGGATATGCTGGAGTAAGAATAATGGAAGCTCATGAAAATTACAATAGACAACATCAAGACATTAGAATTGAAGATGGTATTGAATATGGTGATGTTATATCAGGAGTTAATTTTAAATATGCAAAAAAATTAACAGCGGTGAATGCTATAAATTTAGCTAGTTTAGGTTGGAGTCCAAAAGAACCTAAAAATGTTAAAATTGGTGGAATAGTAGAACCCTCTACTAAACTAAAATGGGATATTTCTAAGGATAAAAATATTATAGGTTATAAAATTTATTGGAGAAAGACTACTTCCCCATTTTGGGAAAACAGTAGGCTAGTTGGAAAAGTAAATAATTATAAACTCAATGGAATTGTCATTGATAATTATTTATTTGGGGTTTCAAGTATAAGTGAAAAAGGCTATGAAAGTGTTGTAGTATTCCCAAATGATGTTTTTTAAATTTTAGTTTTCAACTATTTTTGAAAAACTATTTTTATCAGTTTTTCCTTCACTATTAAAAACTAGAACTCTAGAGTCTTTGTTTAAACCTATATGATCTTTTAACTTTTTTAATTTATTATCATTTAAACATTTAATCAATCCTGCTAATCCAGCAGCACCAGATTCTCCAGAAATTATTTTTATATCCTCTAATAAAGGTTTATAAAACATCTTCATGGCTAATTTAACTTCACTATCATTAATTTTAATGACTCCATCACAACCTCTTTTGATTATTTCCCATGCTGACTTAGACGGAATTCCACAATTTAGACCTGCCATAATAGTAGATAAATTCCCTTTAGGTGAAATTCTTTTACCTTCATGAAAAGATTGATAAACTCCACAAGATTCAGTTGGTTCAACTAAAATAATTTTAGGTTTATTTTTTCCATATCTATTTAGATAATACCAAATACATGATGCTGGCCAGGATCCAACACCACATTGTATAATAACAATATCTAAATCTGGTTGATTCAATTTATTAATGGTATCTTCCATTTCAATAAAATGAGTTAAATAACCTGACATAATATATGCAGGAATTAATTCATAATTGACCCAAGAAGTATCTTGAACTAATTTCCAATTCATCTTTAAAGAAATTTCAGCAGCATATTTACATGTATCTTCATAATTCATCTCTAATTGTTCCACTTTAGCTCCTAGGTCTGTAATAGCTTTTATTCTTAATTTAGATGTGTCCTTTGGTACAAATACAATACATTTTTTATTATATTTCTCTGCCGACCAGGCTAAGCCTTTTCCATGATTACCATCAGTTGCAGTACAAAATACAGAAATATTTGGATTTTTTTTTAATATTTGACTAACTGCATAAGATCCTCCTAAAACTTTAAAAGAATCTAATCCAAATCTATTTGACTCATCTTTAATATATAGATTTGAAATTTTAAAAAAATTTGAAAGAGCAGATAATCTATGTAAAGGAGATTGTTTATAATTTTCTATAGTTCTATGATAAGAAATAGACTTACTATTTTTTAAAATTTGATTAGTAATATCATTTGGCAAAATATTAGATGGATAATTAATAATAAAATCTTTCATCAAATTTTAATCAATAAAAAAGCCTTGTTTTTTCATCCATTTGTCATTATAAATTTTTCCTATGTAACGACTCCCTGAATCGTGAAGTAAAACTACCACTACATCATCTTTATTAAAATGTTTTTTTAATTGAATTAGACCTTTTATAGCTGCTCCACATGAATTGCCACCAAAAATACCTTCCTCCTTAGCTAACTTTCTAGTATAAATAGCAGCATCCTTATCATGAACTTTTTCAAATGCATCAATTAAACTAAAATCTACATTTTTTGGCAAAATATCCTCACCAATTCCCTCCGTTATATAAGGGTATATTTCTTTTTCATCAAAAATTCCAGTCTCATGATATTTTTTAAAAACAGAACCGTAAGTATCTATTCCCCAAACCTTAATATTTGAATTTTTTTCTTTTAAAAATTTGGCAACTCCAGAAATAGTTCCCCCAGTACCAACCCCAACAACAAAATGAGTGATCTTTCCTTTTGTTTGAGACCATATTTCAGGTCCAGTAGATTCATAATGAGCTTTAGTATTAGACAGGTTATCATACTGATTTACAAACCAAGAATTAGGAGTTTCTTCTGCAATTCTTTTAGATGTAGAATAGTAAGATCTTGAATCTTCAGGCTTTACATTTGTTGGACAAACTACTACTTTTGCTCCAACAGCTTTTAAAATATCTAATTTTTCTTTAGACTGCTTGTCTGAAGAAACACAAATAAGATTATAACCCTTTACAATTGCTGCCAATGCCAAACCCATTCCAGTATTTCCTGATGTGCCCTCAACTATTGTTCCACCTGGTATTAACCTACCATCATTTTCAGCCTCTTCAACCATCTTTAAAGCCATTCTATCTTTAACTGAACTTCCGGGATTAAAATATTCAATCTTAGCGAGAACTAAAGCATCAATCTGTTTTGTAATATTATTTAATTTAACTAAAGGAGTATTTCCTATAGTTTCTAATATATTCTTTGAATATTCCATTTTAAAATATAAAGTTAAACTTTAAGATTATTAATATCGAATTGAAATTAAGATTTTATTAATTAATTTTTAAAGATTGAGTTGGAGAAATTCTTCCTATTATGTATGAGGGAATAATCAACATTAGTAAACAAAAAAACAAAATTCCAAAATTTAAAATAATTATAGTAACCAAATTAATATCAACTGGTACTTCAGTAACATAATATGTTTCAGGATTTAATTTTATGAAACCTGTAAATTTTTGAAAGAAAATTAAACCAAGGCCAATGATGTTACCAAATAATAGTCCAATTGAGATTAAATAAAGGCCATTAGAAAGAAATATATATCTAATACTATTAATATTTGAACCCAGAACTCTTAGAATTCCTATGAGTTGTGTCTTTTCTAAAATTGTAACAAGTAAAGCAGTAATCATGTTTATACCCCCAACTAAAATCATAATTACAATTATTAGCAATATGTTCATATCAAATAAAGCAATCCAATTAAAAATATCTGAAAATTTATCTGAAATATTTATCACATCTAAATTAGATGGAGTAATGGCATACAATTTATCTGAAGTCTTAGAAATATCATTAAAATTTTTAATAAAAATTTCAAAGTTTCCAATTTGATTTGAATTCCATTTATTCATTTTTTGAATATGTTTTATGTCTCCTAAAAAATAAATTTGATCAAATTCAATTAAACCAGAATTAAATATTCCAACGACTTTAAAATTTCTTTCATTAGGGATAGAAGAATCCATTTTCAAAAAAGAAGTTTTAAATTTTTCTCCTAATTTTAAATTTAATCTTATAGATAAATAGTCTGAAATAATTACCTCATTAGTAATTTTATTATTTATTGAAGGCATTTGTCCTTCTATGATATATTCTGAAAAAACTGTCCAATTAAAATCTTCATTTATGCCTTTAAAAACAACACCTTCAAATGTTGATTTTGTTGTAATAACACCAGATTTATAAGCTACACTTTGAATATGATTAATCTCTTCAATCTTATTATTTGTATAAAATTCTTGATTAATTAAAATAGGAGTTAAAGATGACTGTGAAGAATTATTTTGAAAATTTGAAACTGAAATATGTCCGAAAAATGATGAAATTTTATTTTGTATTGTCTTTTGAAGTCCAACTCCAGATGAAATTGATATAATCATCATCAAAAAACCAATTGTTATAGACAATATAGATATTTTTATTATTGGAGCGGAAATAGTATTTTTATAAGGTTTAGACCTTATAATTCGAGATGCTATAAATGATTCAAATCTCACAACTAATGAAACTTAATATAATTAAATTCAAAAGTACCTTTTTTTTGATTTTAATAAGCTTTAGCTATTTATCTTTTTCTCAAAACAACGATAAATTAACTTTAGGAGCCGACCAAATAGAATTTTTCATAGATGATTTAAAAGGAAAAAATGTTGCGATTGTAGCCAATCAAACTTCAAAAATAAAATCCAATAAGAAACATGTACATATTATAGATTCATTATTAAGCTTAAATATTAATGTTAAAAAAGTTTTTTCGCCTGAACATGGATTTAGAGGAATAGCAGATGCTGGAGAAAAAGTTGAAGATGGAATAGATTTAAAAACAGGCTTACCTATAATATCTCTTCATGGATCTAATAAAAAGCCTACTATTAATCAAATGAAAGATATTGATGTAGTTATATTCGATATTCAAGATGTTGGAGTTAGATTTTACACATATATTTCAACTCTCCATTTAGTAATGGAAGCAGTTGCTGAGAACAATAAAAAATTAATAATTTTAGATAGACCAAATCCAAATGGACATTACATTGATGGTCCAATTTTAGAAAATAACTTTAAAAGTTTTGTTGGAATGCATCCAATACCAATTGTCCATGGAATGACTATCGGAGAACTTGGAATAATGATTAATAAAGAAGGTTGGCTAAAAAACAAAATTAATTGTGATCTTAAGGTAATTCCAATTGAGAATTATGATAGAAATATAATTTACGATTTACCAGAAAAACCTTCTCCTAACCTTCCAAATAAAAAATCTATTAATTTATATCCAAGCTTATGCTTGTTTGAACAAACCCCTATAAGTATTGGGAGAGGAACAGAAATGCAATTCCAAATAATAGGAAATCCTGATTGGAAAAAAACAGATTTTAAGTTTAAACCAAAATCCATGTCAGGAGCAAAATCGCCAAAACATTTAAATGAAATATGTAATGGAATTGACTTAAGGAATTCTCCTCTTTTAAATGAAATAAATTTAGAATGGATAATTTATGCATATAATAAATCTAAAAATAAAACTTCTTTCTTTAGAAGCGGTTTCAATAGGCTAGCGGGAAATGACAAGCTAAAAGAACAAATTATTAATGGTCTAAGTGAAAAAGAAATTAAATTGAGCTGGAAAAAAGGAATTGAAAATTTTAAATCTATTAGATCAAAATATCTTTTATATAAGTAAATCATTAAGGAATATTTAGGTATTTATGGGTTTGTAGAGATACTTTCCATTTTGCATTATTCATAATATAATTCACAATAATTGGCATTATTAAATCTCTTTTACTCCATTCAGGTTGTAAATAAAGTATGCAGTTTTTCTTAACTTTTTTTGATTCTTGTTCAGCAAATTTTAAATCATATTTATTGTAAACAATTATTTTTAGTTCATCTGCTTTTTGATAAATATCTTTTAAAGAATTTTTGTTTTTTTTTGGTGATAAACAAATCCAATCCCATTCACCAGTTAATTTATTTGAACCTGAAGTTTCTATGTGAGTTTTAAAATTATTTTCTTTTAATAATTTTGTTAGTGGATTCATATTCCACATTAACGGCTCACCGCCTGTTATTACTACAATCTCACATTTTTTTTTAACATTATGGACTATTTCAACTATAGGTTTTATAGGATGAATATCTGAATCCCAACTTTCTTTAATATCACACCAATGACATCCTACATCACATCCTGCAATTCTTATAAAATATGCAGCTGATCCTTTATAAAATCCTTCACCCTGAATGGTATAAAAAGATTCCATCACTGGTAGGTTTATTCCTAGATCTAGCTTTAAACCTTCTCTATTTTGATTCATTATACAAATATATATCATATAATTAATTAAGATTTAAAAGGAATTAGTACTTTTAAAAAAGTTTTTACAATGAATGGCTACAGACAAAAAAACAGAAGAAATTAATATTCCTCCTAAATCAAAAATCAAAAGATTTATGATTGGCTAGAATTAATCTAAAGACATTGAAAAAATTACCACCTTTTCATTTAGCTATTCCAGTAAATAATCTAGAAAAATCTAGAGAATTTTATAAAGATATTTTAGAGCTTAAAGAAGGAAGAAGTAGTAGTAATCTCTGGGTAGATTTTAATTTTTTTGGTCATCAATTGGTTATTCACTACGTTGAAAATAAAAGAGAATCTGTTACTAATCCTGTGGACGGTAAAGACGTTCCAGTTCCACATTTTGGAATTATTTTAGATTGGAAAGACTTTCATAATTTTGCTGAACTTTTAATTAAAAAAGAAATTACTTTTATAATTGAACCTTATACAAGATTTAAAGGATTAGTTGGAGAGCAATCAACCATGTTTTTTAAAGATCCATCTGGAAATGCACTAGAATTTAAATCTTTTAAAGATCCTGAACGATTATTTGCTAAAGATATTAACTAGTAAAATACTTATATGATTAAAAAAGTAAATATAATTTTAGCAACTTTATATGCAATAATTCTTGCTACTGTTGAAACAATAATGAACACTTATTGGGCTGATTGGCAATATGCTCCCTTATGGATTGTTGACTATTTGATTGTTCTAATTTTATTATCAGCTGTATTTGTATTTAAAAGAAATATTCAAAGTTTAATGTTATTATTAGGGTGGTCTTTTTCAGCAGGAGTAACCTATATGGCTCTTTTTATAAGTTTAGAACCTAATGCTTTAAAATCTCCTGATATTGAAGTCAAATTACCATTATTTGGATTGGCACTTGTAGTTTCAATTATTGGAATTGTATTGACTATAATTGATAATGAAAAATAAAGAGCAATTAATAATTCTTTTTTAATAAACTCTTAGATAATAGAGTGTTTTTTAAGAGCATAGCTATTGTCATTGGACCTACACCACCAGGAACTGGTGTTATATAACTAGCCTTTTCTTTAACGGAATCAAAATCTACATCTCCTCTAATTACATAGCCTTTTGGGGAATTATTGTCTTTTACCCTAGTTATTCCTACATCTATAATAACAACTCCGTCTTTTACCATTTCTTTTTTTACAAAACCAGGTATCCCCAAAGCTGATATAATTATATCCGCATTTTTAGTATAACTTTCTAAATTTATTGTTCTACTATGAACAACAGTTACAGTTGAATCTCCTGGGTTACCCTTACTATTCATTAAGATACTAATTGGACGACCAACTATATTACTTCTTCCAATAACTACTGTATTTTTTCCAGAGGTTTTTATCTTATATCTTTTTAGCAATTCCATTATCCCAAAAGGCGTAGCAGGAATAAATGTTTTCATATTTAAGGCCATTTTTCCAAAATTAGTTGGATGGAAACCATCAACATCCTTATTTGGGTTTACAGCTAATAAAATTTTTTCTTCATCAATATGTTTTGGTAAAGGTAATTGAACTATATATCCATCGATTTCATTATTATTATTTAGCTCATCTATCTTCAAGAGTAAATCTTTCTCTAAAATATCTTCAGGTAATTTAACAAGTGTTGATTTAAAACCAACTTGTTTACATGATCTTACTTTACTTCCAACATAAGTTAAACTTGCACCATCTTCCCCAACTAAAACAGCAGCTAAATGAGGAGGTTTTCCTCCTTTAGAAATAATATTTTCAACTTCATGTTTTATTTCTTCTTTTATTTGATATGATATTTTTTTACCGTCTATAATTCTCATATTTTAATTATTTCATTCCTTGCATCATCTGCATTATTTTTCCTGATCCACCTCCCTGCATCATCTTCATCATTTTAGACATTTGTTCAAATTGTTTCAATAGTCTATTCAACTCTTGAACATCTAATCCACTTCCTTTTGAGATTCTTTTTTTTCTACTAACATCAATAATTTTAGGATTTGATCTTTCTTTGGGAGTCATTGAATATATAAGAGCTTCAATATGTTTAAAAGAATCTTCGTCTACCTCATTATCACCCATTGCTTTAGAAGCTCCGGGGATCATATTAACCATATCTTTAAGGTTACCCATTTGCTTAATTTTCTTTATTTGATCTAAAAAATCATCTAATCCGAATTGACTTTTAGCAATTTTTTTATTTAAAATGCGTGCTTGTTTTTCATCATATAAATCTTGAGCCTTTTCAACAAGAGATACAATATCCCCCATTCCTAGTATTCTATCCGCCATTCTTTCTGGATGAAAAACATCGATTGCATCCATTTTTTCTCCTGTTCCAATAAATTTTATAGGCTTATCAACTACGGATTTAATTGACAGAGCAGCTCCTCCTCTAGTATCTCCATCTAATTTGGTTAAAATAACACCGTCAAAATTTAATATATCATTAAAGGTTTTTGCAGTATTTACTGCATCTTGACCCGTCATAGAATCTACAACAAACAAAGTTTCATTTGGATTAATTGCCTCATGAATTTGTTTAATTTCATTCATCATCTTTTCATCTATTGCTAATCTACCTGCAGTATCGATAATTACAAGATTTTTTCCGTTTTTCTTTGCAAATTTTATAGAATCCTTCGCAATTTTTACAGGGTTTTTTTCTTCTTCGTCACTATAAACCTCAACACCAATTTGATCTCCAATTACTTTTAATTGCTCTATTGCTGCAGGTCTATATACATCACAAGCTACTAAAAGAGGTTTTTTAGACTTCTTTTTTATTAAATATTTAGATAGTTTACCACAAAAAGTTGTTTTACCAGAACCTTGAAGGCCCGACATTAGAACTACAGTTAATGTATTAGATAAATTAATACCTGCTGTATCTCCTCCCATAAGGGATGTAAGTTGATCTTTAACAATCTTAACCATTAATTGACCAGGGTTAAGATTATTAAGAACATCTTGACCTAAAGCCTTTTGTTTTACATTTGCTGTAAATTCTTTAGCAGTTTTGTAATTTACATCAGCTTCAAGTAAAGCCCTTCTGACCTCCTTTAAAGTTTCTGCAACGTTAATCTCTGTTATTTTTCCATGTCCTTTAAGAACTTGAAAGGCAGAATTAAGTTTGTCTGTAAGGTTATTAAACATACTAAAGTGATTTATTACAAATCTAATAATTTAAGAATATTTAGTGCTAAAATTTAATACTATTAATTTCCTTTTTTTTAAAAATGACAATCATATGAGGAAATGTAATATCAGCTAGAAAAAAAAATACTTAAAAGTAATTTTTGATAATTTTTTACATTTTTTCAGGAACTTCAACACCCAATAATTTCATAGAGCTTTTAATAACCTCTCCTACTTTATTTGAAAGCGTTAACCTGAAATTTTTAATTTCCAAGTCATTTATTTTAAGAATAGTAGTAGACTGATAGTATGAATTAAATGTTTTTACTAATTCAAATGCATAGTTTGCGATTAAAGCTGGGCTATAATTATCTGCAGCACTTTTAACGGCTATAGGAAATTGCGTTAACTGTTTCAAAATATCTTTTTCTTTTTCATTAATATTAGTGTCTAGATTAATTTTGGTGTTTGAAAATTTCTCTTTCCCAATCAATGACTGAATTCTGGCATATGCATATTGAATAAAAGGCCCCGTATTTCCGTTAAAGTCAATCGATTCATTTGGATCAAATAATATTCTTTTTTTTGGATCTACTTTTAGTATAAAATATTTCAAAGCTCCAAGCCCTATAATACTATTAAGTTTATCTTTTTCACTTTTAGAATAGTTTTCAATTTTTCCTAAATCTTCTGACAAATTACTAGCGCTTAATTTCATTTCTGAAACTATTTCATCTGCGTCTACAACTGTTCCCTCCCTGCTTTTCATTTTTCCTGATGGTAAATCAACCATTCCATAACTTAAATGATGAAGATTTTTAGACCAAGTATAGCCTAATCTATTTAATATTTTAAATAAAACCTTAAAATGATAATCTTGTTCATTTCCTACAGTATAGATTACTCCATTCATGTTTGGATGATCTTTATGTCTTAAATACGCTGTTCCTAAATCTTGTGTCATATATACTGAGGTTCCATCTGATCTTAATAAAATTTTCTCATCTAAACCTTCATCAGATAGATCTATCCAAACAGAACCGTCTTTCTTTTTATAAAAAATATTGTTTTTTAAGCCTTTACTAATAATTTCTTTACCAAGTAAATATGTATCGCTTTCATAATAATACGAATCAAAATCTACTCCTAAATCATTATATGTTTTATCAAAACCTTGATATACCCAAGAATTCATTTTTTTCCAAAAATCAATAACTTCTTTATCACCTTTTTCCCATCTAATTAATAAATCTTGAGCTTCAAGAAAAATAGGAGCATTTTTTTCAGCATAATCTTTTTCATTTCCTTCATTTATTAATTTAGAAATTTCCTTTTTATAAATTTCATCAAAAAGAACATAGTATTTACCTACAAAAACATCTCCTTTTTCACTAGTATCTTTTGGACTAGAATTTTCTCCAAATTTTAACCATGCTACAATAGATTTACATATATGGATTCCCCTATCATTAATTATTTGAGTTTTATGTACATTTTTTCCATTTGCTTTTAAAATTTCAGAAATAGAATAACCCAATAGAATATTTCTAATATGACCTAAATGAAGAGGTTTATTTGTATTAGGTGAAGAATACTCAATTAAAAATAGAGGGTCGTCTGTATTAGGTCTAAGAATCCCGTAATTTTTATCTTCAATTATTCCATTTAAAAATTCTATATAAAATTTATTATTAATTGATAAGTTTAAAAAACCTTGAATCAAATTATAATTATCTACATATTTTGATTTTTTTACAAGAAATAAACCCATTTCATTTCCAATTTCTATAGGAGATTTTCTAAGAAGTTTTAATAATGGAAAAATAACTACTGTAATATCACCATTAAAATCTTTTTTGGTAGTTTGAATTTCAATATCATTAAAGTCTAAATCAAATTTTGACAAAAGAAATTTTGAAATTTGATCCTTTAAAATATTATAAAGATTCATTTAAATAATTTGCGGGTAAATATACTTATAAAAAGAATAATTATATTTTAATTGAATATCTCAGCTATCATACATCTCACACTTCCTCCTCCACATTTTTCTATAGTATCAACTGAAGAATATATCAATTCAGAATGTGCTTTCAACCTTTTTAATTGATTTCCTTCTAGAGATAAATAAGCTGTTTCACTCATAAACAGAAAACTATTCTTGTTTTTTCTTAACTCAATCATGTTACCAGCAAACAATTTTAGTTGTTCTTCTGAAATAGTAATTATTTCTTTATTATCATCTTCTAAGCTTTCTACAACTTTTTTCATTTCAGCTTGGTCATCAATAGCATCTAAACATATTACACTATAATGAGTTCCATTACACATCATTACATTAGTATGATAAATTGGTTTTCTTTCATTTTTATGAGTATGAAAAGAATTAAAAACTATTGGCATATATTCAAAATCATTACAAAATTCATAAATAAGATGCTCATTAGTTCTTTCTGAAATAGAGCAATATGCCTTTTTATTTAATCGATCAAATACCATACTTCCTGTTCCTTCTAAAAAAAGTCCTTTATTTTCTGCACTTGTATAGTCCATTATTTCATTTATAAAAATTTTATTTTTTTCTAAAAATTTAAACAAATCTTCATTTCTTTCTAACCGTCTATTTTTTGCATACATTGGATAAATAGCTATTCTCTTATTTTCATGAAAAGTGATCCAGTTATTTGGAAAAATAGAGTCTGGAGTATCCTCTTTATTATCATCATGAAAAACATTAACATTAATTCCGCAATCTTTAATTTTAGAAACCAAATTATCAAACTCTAAAAGAGCATTTTTTAAAACAATATTATTATTTAAATTAAAGTTTTGATTTTGGAAATAATTATTTTTAGCAGTTTCATGGTTATGTCTGAAACTTGAAGGTCTTATCATTAAAACTGAGTGTAAATTATTAGGCATAATTTAATTTCTTATTAATGGTAGAGAGGAACATCTAAACAAGCCTTCTTGTTTTGAAATCTCATTAAAAGCAACTTTTTCAACAGTGAAACCCCTTAACTCTAACCAAGCATTTAATCTTTTAAAAGATGGGTCAGAAATAACCAAATCATGATTTATTGATAATATATTACTATTCATTTGGTACATTTCTTTATTATTAATCAAGAAAATATTTTCAATTCCAAAAAAGGATTCTAACCATTGATAATCTTCTCTATAAGTGAAAGCTTCAGGATATATAATTGCTTTATCTTTTCCTATTAATTGAAGACAACAATCTAAATGAAGAACATTATTTAAAGCATCTGTATTTGATTTTTTCAAATGAAAACCTTTAATATTTTTTTTTGGAAAAAATTCTTTAAAATAATTAACTGCATCACGATTTGTTCTAGCAGTAAATAAATCTGAATAATCATCATTATCGTAATATCCAATAAAAATATCATCAAAATTTGTTAATACATCTCCCCCCTCCACATGTACATTTTCTGGAATATTTATTATTTTTCCATTGAAATTATTAAGAATATATTCAATTCCTTGAAATTCTTTAGATCTTTTTGGAAGAATATTAGATTTAAAAAAATAGTTCTCAATAACGAATCCAATATCTCTAGTAAAAATTTGATTACAATTAATAATATTATTTGGTCGGAAAACCTCTACTCCATTTCTTTTTAAAGTATTAGCTAAATTCTCTAATTCATTAATCATATCTATTTCTAAAGGATATTCTCCTTTTTTTAAATTCTCAATGGATTTAGGGTCGTAAAGATTTTCAATATAAGGAACTCCACCTGAACTATTTGCTATTCCGATAATAACAGAATCAAGTTTTGAAGTTTCGTCATTTACAGAAAAAATCATTTTACTGGTTGTTAATTGAAAATTAACGCAATTCTATATCCGAAAAATTCCTTAAAGTTTGACCTGTATAAATTTGTCTAGGTCTTCCAATTGGCTCATTATTTAATCTCATTTCACGCCAATGAGCAACCCAACCAGGAAGTCTTCCTAAAGCAAACATAACGGTAAACATTTCATTTGGAATTTCAAGAGCTTTATAAATAATTCCAGAATAAAAATCAACATTCGGATAAAGTTTTCTTTCTACAAAATAACTGTCTTTTAAAGCCTCTTTTTCTAAACATTTAGCTATATCTAAAATTGGATCACTAATTCCAAGCTCATTTAAAATTTGATCAGCAGTAACCTTAATGATTTTTGCTCTAGGATCAAAATTCTTATAAACTCTATGTCCAAAGCCCATAAGTCTAAATGGATCTGACTTATCCTTTGCTTTTAACATAAACTTTTTTGTATCTCCTCCATCTTTTTTAATTGCTTCTAACATTTCTAAGACAGCTTGATTTGCACCTCCATGTAATCTTCCCCATAATGCAGATATTCCAGCTGCAATTGAAGCAAACAAACTTGCCTCAGATGAACCAACAATTCTAACAGTGGAAGTTGAGCAGTTTTGTTCATGATCTGCATGTAAAATCAAAAGCTTATTCATAGCATCTATGATAACTTGATTTTTTACATAATCTTGATTTGGTAGCTGAAACATCATTTTTGTAATATTTTCAACATAACCTAAATTATTATCTCCATAATCTAATGGCAAACCTTTTCTTCTACGATGAACCCATGCGACTAAAATTGGAATTTTAGCCAGAACTTTAACAATAGAATTATACATATAATCTTGATCTCCATTTTCTTTATTATTGAGACTTATTTTTTTTTCTGGATTAAATGCAATTAATGCACTTGTTAATGAAGAAAGAATTCCCATTGGATGAGCAGATTTAGGGAAACTTTCAAGAATTCTCTTAATATCTTCATCAATTATTGAATTTTCTTTGATATCAACTAAAAACTTATCTAATTGAGTTTGATTTGGAAGATCACCAAAAATTAATAAGAAAGCAACCTCTAAAAAATCAGCTTTTTCAGCTAATTCTTCTATAGAATATCCTCTATATCTTAAAATTCCTTTTTCACCATCTAAAAAAGTAATTTCACTTTTACACGATCCTGTATTTTTATAACCAGGATCAAGAGTTATCAAATTAGATTTTATCCTTAAACCACTAATATCTACTGCAACTTCATTTTCAGATCCTTGTATTAAATCTAATTCTATTTTGCTATCATTTATATTTAAATGTGCCTTATTCTTCATTTTATAAATATTATCGATAAAATTACAGAAAAAAACTTACTTTAAAATTGTATTTTAAAAGCCTTTTCTTTTGGATAGTAAGCTCTTTCTCCTAATTCTTCCTCTATTCTTAATAATTGGTTGTATTTAGCAACTCTATCACTTCTAGAAGCAGAACCAGTCTTAATTTGACCAGTAGATAATCCAACTGATAGATCTGCAATAGTATTGTCTTCAGTTTCTCCTGATCTATGTGACATAACACTAGTAAAACCTGCAGCATGGGCCATTTTTACAGCATCAATAGTTTCAGAAAGCGTCCCAATCTGATTTACCTTAATTAAAATTGAATTTCCAATTTTATTTTTTATTCCATTTGATAGTCTTTCCACATTGGTAACAAATAAATCATCCCCGACAAGTTGAACATTATCTCCACATATTTTTGTTAAATACTCCCATCCATTCCAATCATTTTCATCCATTCCATCTTCAATAGAAATTATAGGATATTTTTTAGCAAGTTTTGATAAATAATCTGCTTGTTGTTTTGAATTTAAAATTTTACCATTTTTTCCTTCAAATTTGGAATAATCATACATTCCATCAATATAAAATTCAGATGATGCACAATCCAAAGCAATCATTACTTGATCTCCAGCAGAATATCCTGATTTTTCAATTGCTAAAATTACAGTGTTTAAAGCATCTTCTGTACCTTCTAATTTTGGAGCAAAACCACCCTCATCACCGACCGATGTTGTTAACCCTCTATTAGACAGAATTTTTTTTAGATTATGAAAAATTTCTGTTCCAATTTGCATTGCATGAGTAAATGAATTTGCTTTAACTGGCATAATCATGAATTCCTGAAAAGCTATTGGGGCATCTGAATGTGATCCTCCATTAATTATATTCATCATTGGAACAGGCAGAGTATTTCCTTTACCATTTGAAATGTAAGAATAAAGGGGAATATTTTTTTCATTACTTGCAGCTTTTGCTATAGCCAGGGAAACTCCTAAAATAGCATTAGCACCTAATTTTGATTTATTAGGAGTTCCATCAATATTAATCATTAGTTTATCTATTTCTTTTTGATCAAAAACAGATTTTCCAACTATTTCTTTAGAAATTATCGAGTTTACATTATTTACAGCATTTGAAACACCTTTTCCCATATATTTTTTTCCACCATCTCTTAATTCTACAGCTTCATGTTCACCAGTAGAGGCGCCAGATGGGACAGCTGCTCTACCTAAAAAACCATTTTCAGTTAAAACATCTACTTCAACTGTTGGATTACCTCTAGAATCAAAAATTTGTCTAGCAAAAATTTTAACTATTTTACTCATATTTATTTATTGGTATTAATCATTTCAATAAATTGATCAAAAAGATAACTTGAATCATGAGGACCAGGACTTGCCTCAGGATGATACTGAACTGAAAAACAATTATTATTTTTTATTTTAATTCCTGCAATAGTATTATCATTTAAATGAACATGGGTTATTTCAACATTAGGATTTGATTCAGTTTCTTCTCTACTTATTGCAAAACCATGATTTTGAGAAGATATTTCACCTTTGCCTGTTATTAAATTTATAACTGGATGATTTATTCCTCTATGACCATTATGCATTTTATATGTAGAAATTCCATTAGCCAAAGCAATTATTTGATGTCCTAAACATATTCCAAATAAGGGAATTTTTGTTTTTAAAATATCTTTAGCTGTTTGAATTGAATGTTTAAGAGGTTCTGGGTCCCCAGGACCATTTGAAATAAAATATCCATCAGGTTTCCATTCTGACATTTCATTAAATGTTGTATTGAAAGGAAAAACTTTAATATAAGCATCTCTTTTAGATAAATTCCTTAGAATATTTTTTTTGATTCCAAGGTCTAATGCTGCAATTCTAAATTTAGAATCCGAATCCCCAAAGTAATATGGTTCTTTTGTAGAAACTTTTGAAGCTAGTTCTAAACCCTTCATAGATGGCAAATTCTTAAGATTTTTTTTTAACTTATCTATTCCATTAGTATTGGTAGATATAATTGCATTCATGGCTCCATTATCTCTTATATAAGAAACAAGTGCTCTTGTATCTACATCAGATATAGCTACTATATTATGTTTTATAAAAAAATTCTGTAAAGAATCGTCTGCTAGGGGTCTAGAAAATTTTGAATTAAAATTTTTGCAAATTAAACCTGCAATTTTAGGACTTTCTGATTCAACTTCTTTATCATTAACACCATAATTTCCTATATGAGAATTTGTGGTGACCATTAGCTGACCATAATAAGAAGGATCAGTAAAAATTTCTTGATATCCAGTCATTCCAGTATTAAAACATAATTCGCCACAGGCTGTACCATTGACACCCAATGCTTTACCAAAAAAAATAGTTCCGTCTTGTAATAGAATTAAAGCTTTATTTCGATTAGATTTATCGTGCATTTTTATTCAAAATTAATACAAAAAAAGGGATAAACATTAAGTTTTCCCTTGATTTAATTAATTTTATTAGAAAATTATTATTTATTTAATTTTGAATCATTATTTTATGAATCCTTAGATTCAGATTCAATATTTTCATTAGAATTTTCTTTATTATCTTCCTCAACTGCAGGAGCATCTTCTTTAGCAACTTCCTCAACTGCAGGAGCATCTTCTAATTGAGAAGAACTTTTAGATTTTCTTCTTCTCCTTTTTTTCTTACTAGAATCACTACCTACACTATAAACAGAATTATAATCAACCAATTCTATCATTGCCATACTAGCATTATCACCTAATCTATTTCCAAGCTTAATAATTCTTGTATATCCTCCAGGTCTATCTCCTACTTTTTGAGAAATATTTCTAAACAATTCAGTTACAGCATATTTATTCTTTAAATATCTAAATACTATTCTTCTATTATGAGTAGAATCATTTTTAGATTTAGTTATTAATGGTTCTATATATCTTTTTAAAGCTTTTGCTTTAGCTAAAGTTGTATTTATAAATTTATGTTCAATAAGCGAACAAGCCATATTAGCTAACATATATTTTCTATGTGCAGTTTTGCGTCCTAAATGTGATATTTTTTTACCGTGTTTCATAAGTAATAATTAATCTTTATCTAATTTATATTTAGATAAATCCATGCCAAAATTTAATCCTTTAATAATGACTAATTCTTCTAACTCTGTTAATGATTTTTTACCAAAGTTTCTAAATTTCATTAAGTCACTTTTATTAAATGAAACTAAATCTCCTAAAGTATCAACCTCAGCTGCTTTCAAACAATTTAAAGCTCTAACAGATAAATCCATATCAATTAATCTAGTCTTTAATAGTTGTCTCATATGTAACGACTCTTCATCATACGTTTCAGTTTGGGCTATTTCATCAGCTTCTAAGGTTATCCTTTCATCAGAAAATAACATGAAATGGTGAATTAAAGTCTTAGCTCCTTCAGTGAGAGCATCTTTAGGATGAATTGATCCATCTGAAACAATTTCAAAAATTAACTTTTCATAGTCAGTTTTTTGTTCAACTCTAAAATTTTCAATTGAATACTTCACATTTTTAATAGGAGTAAAAATTGAATCCATAAAAATAGTACCTATTGGAGCACCTGATTTTTTATTTTCTTCTGCGGGAACATATCCTCTACCTTTTTCAATGGTTAATTCTAAATTAAAATTTACATTTTTTTCTAAATTACAAATGACTAAGTCAGGATTTAAAACTTGAAAACCTGAAATAAATTTTTGTAAATCACCTGCAGTTATTTGTTCTTGACCAAGAATTGAAACAGAAACAGTTTCATTATCTACTGAATCAATTTGCCTTTTAAGACATACTTGTTTTAAATTTAAAACAATCTCAGTTACATCCTCAACAATACCTGGTAACGAAGAGAACTCGTGATCTATGTTTTCTATTCTAACAGATGTAAACGCAAACCCTTCTAAAGAAGATAGTAAAACTCTTCTAAGGGCATTACCTATAGTTAAACCATAGCCTGGCTCTAATGGACGAAACTCGAATTTGCCTTCAAATTCTGATGAATCTATCATTATTACTTTGTCTGGTTTTTGAAAATTGAATACTGCCATAATTTTTTTATTATTTATTTCGAATATAATTCGACGATTAATTGTTCTTTTATATTTTCTGGTATTTGCTCTCTTTCTGGAAGTGAAACAAATATTCCTTCCATTCTATCACTATTCCAAGAAATCCACTCATAAACTGAGGAATTATTGAATAAAGATTCTTCAATAGCTGCAATAGATTTTGATTTTTCACGAACACCTATTGTTTCTCCAGCCTTTACAATCCTAGATGAAATATTACAAATTTTATCATCAACAGTTATGTGTCTGTGACTTACTAATTGTCTTGCTGCACTTCTAGAAGGTGCAATACCTAACCTGAAAACTATATTATCTAGTCTAGATTCACATAATTGTAATAAAACTTCTCCTGTTACTCCTTTACTACTATTTGCCTTCTTGAAAAGATTTCTAAACTGTTTTTCTAAAATTCCATAAGTATACTTAGCTTTTTGTTTTTCCATAAGCTGAATTGCATATTCAGATTTTTTACCTCTTCTTCGATTATTTCCATGTTGTCCAGGAGGATAATTCTTTTTTTCAAAAGATTTATCTTCTCCAAATATTGCTTCTCCAAATTTTCGAGCAATTTTAGTTTTAGGACCGGTATATCTTGCCATATTTTATCTTTTTTTAATTTTTGTGAATTAAGGTCTGTCCTTCGACAAAAATTATGTTTTTTTTAATTATTATACTCTTCTTCTTTTAGGAGGCCTACACCCATTATGTGGTTGAGGAGTTACATCAAAAATTTCAGTAACTTCAATACCATTATTATGAATTGTTCTAATTGCTGACTCTCTTCCATTACCAGGACCTTTTACATATACTTTTGCTTTTCTCATCCCAGCCTCATTAGCAACTTTGACTGCATCTTCTGCAGCTAATTGGGCTGCATAAGGTGTGTTTTTTTTTGAACCTCTAAAACCCATTTTACCAGCAGAAGACCATGAAATAACTTCACCTTTTTTATTTGTAATTGAAATAATAATGTTATTAAATGAAGCATTGATATGAACTTCTCCATATACATCAACAATAACTTTTCTTTTTTTAGATACTACTTTAGCCATAATATATTATTTAGTTACTTTTTTCTTATTAGCAACTGTTTTCCTTTTACCTTTTCTAGTTCTTGAATTATTCTTTGTTCTTTGACCTCTTAATGGAAGACCTGATCTGTGTCTAATACCTCTAAAACAACCTATATCCATTAATCTCTTAATATTTATTTGATTTTCAGATCTAAGCTCTCCTTCAATTTTAAAACTACCTACAGCTTCCCTTATTTTAGCAGTATCATCATCGTTCCATTCAGAAACTTTTTTGTCTTCATTAACATTAGCTAACTCTAAAATTTTCTTAGCACGACTTCTTCCTATTCCAAAAATATAGGTTAATGCTATTGCTCCTCTTTTTTGTTTTGGGATATCTACCCCTGAAATTCTTGCCATAATTTATCCTTGTCTTTGTTTGAATCTAGGATTCTTTTTGTTAATTACATAAAGTCTTCCCTTTCTTCTAACAATTTTACATTCGGGACTTCTTTTTTTTACTGATGCTCTAACTTTCATAATTTTAATGTCTATAAGTTATCCTTGCTTTAGTTAAATCATATGGACTCATCTCTAATTTAACCTTATCACCAGGTAATAATTTAATATAATGCATTCTCATTTTACCAGAAATATGGGCAGTAACTACATGTCCATTATCTAGCTCAACTCTAAACATTGCATTAGAAAGAGCTTCTATAATAGTACCATCTTGTTCTATAGCTGGTTGTTTTGCCATATTATGCTAATTTTCTGTTTTTTCCAGATTTCATTAATCCATCATAATGTCTATTCAATAAATATGCATTAATTTGTTGAATAGTATCAATTGCAACTCCTACCATAATTAGTAAAGAAGTTCCACCATAAAATAATGCCCAACCTTGCTGCATTCCCATTATTTGAACTACAATTGCAGGTAAAACTGAAAGTGCAGCTAAAAACAAGGAACCAGGAAATGTTATCAATGACATTATTTTATCTAAAAATTCTGAAGTTTCAGTACCAGGTCTAATTCCTGGAACAAAACCTCCACTTCTTTTTAAATCATCAGACATTTTATTTGTTGGAACAGTAATAGCAGTATAGAAAAATGTAAATCCAACTATTAATAAACCAAACAAAATGTTATACCATAATCCAAACATGTCTGAAAATGAAGCTTGCATCCACTGACCAACATTAGAATTACCTAAAAGTTGACCCATATATGCTGGGGCAAACATAATTGCCTGAGCAAATATAATAGGCATTACTCCAGAAGCATTCAATCTCAATGGAATATACTGTCGTGTGCTTGTTTGATTCCTATCTAAACTACCTGAAGCTGTTCTTCTAGCATATTGTACTGGTATTTGCCTTACAGCTAAAACTAGTAAAACAGATAATCCAATGACAGCAACCCAAACAACCAATTCTATTAGAATCAATATTAGACCTCCATTACTTTCGTATACTCTTGATGTAAATTCTTGAGCAAAAGATAAAGGAAGAGATGCAATAATTCCTACGGTAATTAATAATGAAATCCCATTTCCAATTCCTCTATCTGTAATTTTTTCTCCAAGCCACATAGCAAAAACACAACCTGTAACTAAAATTATTACAGATGGAATTATGAATCCCGCTCCTTTCCCCATTATAAATGCACTTTCAGGTACTCCAAGTGCACCTAGGCTGTAAAGGTATGCAGGTGCTTGAACAACACAAATTAGAATAGTAAGCCACCTTGTAATCTGATTAATAGTTTTTCTGCCACTTTCTCCTTCTTTTTGTAGTTTCTGAAGATATGGAATTGCTACCCCCATCAATTGAACTACAATTGATGCAGAAATATAAGGCATTATACCTAATGCAAAAACAGAAGCATTAGCAAAAGCTCCTCCAGTAAATGCATTTAAAATTCCGAGAAGTCCTCCTCCTTGAGTTCTACTTGACAATTCACCTAATTGAACAGAATCAATACCTGGAAGTACTACTTGAGCACCAAGCCTATAGATCGCTATAAAGAAAAGAGTTATAAAAATTCTCTTTCTAAGCTCTTCTATATTCCAAATATTTCGTAATGTTTCAATAAACTTATACATACACTATAATACAATTGCTTCACCACCACTTTTTTCAATGGCTGATTTTGCAGCTGCAGAAAATTTATGGGCAGTTATTTTTAATGGAGCATTGATTGTTCCATTAGCTAAAATTTTTATTAAATCATTCTTTTTTGCTAAACCATTGTCAATAAATGATTGTAAATCAATAGAACGTTTAATTTTTTTATTATCTATCAAAGATTGAATTTTATCTAAATTTATTCCCTGATATTCAATTCTATTAATATTTTTAAAACCAAATTTAGGAACTCTTCTTTGTAATGGCATTTGACCACCTTCAAAACCAAGTTTTTTAGAATAACCTGACCTAGATTTAGCACCTTTATGTCCTCTTGTAGAAGTTCCTCCTTTACCAGAACCCTGTCCTCTACCTAATCTTTTTTTAGGGCTCTGTGTTGATCCTTCTCCGGGTTTTAAATTACTTAAATTCATATTTATAATTTATTTAACAACAGAAACTAAATGTTTTACTTTATTTATCATTCCTACAATATTAGGAGTGTCTTGGTGCTCAACAACCTGACCAATTTTCTTTAAACCCAATGCCAAAAGTGTTCTCTTTTGATCACCAGGTCTTTTGATTGCACTTCTAATTTTTTTAATTTTTATTACTCCCATTTTAATTATCCGTTAAAAACTTTTTCTACTGAAATTCCTCTTTGATTAGCTACAGTATTTGCATTCCTTAATCTTAACAAAGCATCAAATGTAGCTTTAACAACGTTATGTGGATTAGAAGACCCCTGAGATTTAGAAAGTACATCCTGGACTCCAAGTGATTCTAATACAGCTCTAACTGCTCCACCAGCAATAACTCCAGTACCCTCAGATGCAGGTTGAATATAAACTCTTGCTCCTCCATGTTTTCCTTTTTGTTCGTGAGGAAGGGTAGCTTTATGTAAAGGAATTCTAACTAAATTCTTCTTAGCATCTTCCACTGCTTTAGCAATTGCTGTTGCAACTTCCTTAGCTTTTCCTAAACCATGGCCAACTATACCATTTTCATTCCCTACTACAACGATTGAAGAAAATCCAAAGGTTCTTCCTCCTTTTGTGACTTTGGTTACCCTTTGAATACTAACTAATCTATCTTTTAGATCTAGACCTCCAGGCTTAACAAATTCATTTTTATTATTCTTCATAAATTAAAATTTTAGTCCAGCTTCCCTAGCTCCTTCTGCTAATGATTTTACTCTTCCATGATACAAATAGCCACCTCTATCAAAACCTATCTTTTCAATACCTGCTTTAATTGCTTTTTTTCCTATTGACAATCCAACAAGATTTGAAACTTCAATTCTAGTAATCGAATCACTTTTTATATCCTTATCTCTTGAAGATGCAGATACTAAGGTATTACCATTAACATCATCAACAAGTTGTGCATAAATCTCTTTATTACTTCTAAAAACAGATAATCTAGGACGACTTTTACTGCCAATTACATGTTGTCTGATTCTTTTTTTAATTCGATTTCTTTTATTAATTTTTGATAAACTCATTATAAATAATTTATGCAGACTTACCTGCTTTTCTACGAATTTGCTCTCCAACGTACTTCACACCTTTACCTTTATATGGCTCAGGTTTTCTAAACCCTCTAATTTTTGCAGCAATTGAACCAACTAACTGCTTATCATGTGAGCTAAGTTTTACAATGGGATTTTTTCCTTTCTCAGATATAGCTTCAACTTTAACTTCATCAGGAATCATAAAAACTATATTATGAGAAAACCCTAAAGCAAGATCAAGTTTTTGTCCTTGAGTAGATGCTCTATATCCAACCCCAACTAATTCTAGTTCTTTTTTCCATCCAGAACTAACTCCATTAACCATATTAAAAAATAAAGAACGGTACAAACCATGCTTAGCTTTAGAAGATTTAGACTCAGAAGATCTTTTAACTAATAATGTATTATCAACCTGTTCAATAGTAATATCATCATAAGACTGAGATAATTCTCCTAATTTACCTTTAACAATTAAAAGTTTAGGCTGAATTTCAACTGAAACACCTTCTGGAATCAATATTGGACTATTTCCTATTCTAGACATTTTTATTTCTTTTTAATATACATAACAAATAACTTCACCTCCTAAATTTGATTGTTTTGCATTTTTTCCCGTCATTAAACCTTTTGATGTAGAAACTATCGCAACTCCTAACCCATTTAAAACTCTTGGCAATTCTTTTGAATCAGAATATTTTCTTAAACCAGGCTTACTAATCCTTTCAAGTTTTCTAATAACCGGATCCTTTGTATACGAATCATACTTAAGAGCAATTTTAATTGAGCCTTGTACTGAGCTATTATCAAACTTATAACTTAATATATAACCTTGATCAAATAAAATTTTTGTCATTTCCTTTTTCAAATTAGAAGAAGGAATGGAGACTACTTTGTGACCAGCGCTATTAGCGTTTCTAATTCTTGTTAAATAATCTGCAATTGGATCTGTATTCATTTTAAAAATTATTTTTTTACCAGCTAGCTTTTCTAACACCTGGAATTAAACCTTTATTAGCCATTTCTCTAAATAAAACTCTAGAAATACCAAATTGCCTCATATAACCTTTAGGTCTACCAGTCAACTTGCATCTATTATGTGCTCTTACAGGTGAGGAGTTTTTAGGCAACTTTTGCAATGCTTCATAATCACCAGCTTTTTTTAAAGCTTTTCTTTTTGCAGCATATTTAGCGCATAATTTTGCTCTTTTAACCTCACGTGCTTTCATTGATTCTTTAGCCATTGTCTTATTTTTTTACTATTTATTCCGTTTTATTTTCTTTTTCAGATGATGATTCTTCAACTACAGGAGCCTCATCATCCTCAACAGTATCTTCAACTACAGGAGCCTCATCCTCAACAGTATCTTCAACTACAGGAGCCTCATCCTCAACAGTATCTTCAACTACAGGAGCCTCATCCTTAATAACAGTGTTTTCTGTTTTTATATTTTTTAATTCTGATAATTTTGTTTTAAAATCACTCTTTTTAAACGGCAATCCCAATTCAATTAATAAAGACTGCGCTTCCTTATCAGTATTAGCACTTGTTACAAATGAAATATCCATACCAGAAATTTTATTTACTTTATCAATATCAATTTCAGGAAAAATAATTTGTTCTGTAACTCCTAAGTTATAATTACCCCTTCCATCAAAACCAGAAGGTTTTATGCCCTGAAAATCACGAACTCTTGGAAGAGCTGAAGTTATCAATCTATCTAAAAATTCATACATTCTTTCAGATCTTAAAGTAACTTTCGCTCCAATTGGCATTCCTTTTCTTAACTTGAAAGAAGCAACATCTTTTTTAGAAATTGTTGGAATAGCCTTTTGTCCTGAAATCATAGTTAATTCATCAATAGCATGGTCAATTAATTTTTTATCAGCAACAGCTCCTCCAACCCCCTTGCTAATAACAATTTTTTTAAGTCTAGGAACCATCATTACATTCTTGTAAGAATATTCTTCTTTTAAAGAAGGTACTATTCTCTCATTAAATTCTTTTTTTAATCTAGGTTGATAGCTCATAATTAAATTATTTCATCAGATTTTAATGCAACTCTATTTTTTTTACCATCAACAATTTTATATCCAATTCTAGTAGTTCCACCATTAGAAGTTAACAACGAAAGGTTTGAAATATGAATTGGAGCTTCCTGTTCAACTATACCTCCTTTAGGGTTTTGTGAACTAGGTTTATTGTGTTTTTTTACCATATTAATACCTTCAACAATAGCTAAATTTTTAGATCTAAAAATCTTAACAATTTTACCTTCAGAACCTTTATGGTCCCCAGCTAAAACTTTTACTTGATCTCCCGTTTTAATTTTAATTTTAATCATAATAATAAATTATAAAACTTCAGGTGCTAATGAAACTATTTTCATAAATTTTTTATCTCTTAATTCTCTAGCAACTGGACCAAAAACCCTAGTTCCTCTCATTTCATCTGCAGCATCTAATAATACACACGCATTATCATCGAATCTTATATAGGATCCATCCTTTCTTCTAACTTCTTTTTTAGTTCTAACAACAACTGCAGTTGATACCTGACCTTTTTTTATTGTTCCATTAGGAGTAGCATGTTTCACAGTAATAACTATTTTATCTCCAACAGATGCATATCTTCTTTTAGTTCCTCCTAATACTCTAATTGTTAGAACTTCTTTTGCCCCAGTGTTATCAGCAACCGATAATCTTGATTCTTGTTGTACCATTATTTAGCTCTTTCTAAAATTTGAACAAGCCTCCAACACTTTGATTTACTTAGTGGTCTTGTTTCCATTATTTTTACAGTATCTCCAATATTACACTCATTATCCTTATCATGAGCAACATACTTTTTTGTCCTCAAAACAAATTTTCCATACATCGGATGTTTAACTTTATTAACTTCAGAAACAACAATAGATTTTTCCATTTTGTTACTAGTTACTATTCCAATTCTTTCTTTTCTTAAGTTTCGTATTTCCATTTTTATTATTCTTGAATAGATCTATTAGTTAATTCAGTATTAATTCTAGCAATAGTTCTTCTTAAATTCTTAATTTGCATAGGATTTTCAATTGGAGAAATAGCATGTGTCATTTTCATTTCTGAAAGTTCATTATTAAATGAAATTAATTTTTCATTTAATTCATCAATCGATAATTCTTTTACTTCTTTTTGTCTCATTTTATTAATTTAAGCTTCATAATCTCTAGCAATAATAAACTTCGTTTTAACAGGAAGTTTTTGAGCTGCAAGTCTCAAAGCTTCTTTAGCAACGTCTATTGAAACCCCAGCAACTTCAAACATAATTCTTCCAGGCTTAACAACAGCAACAAAATATTCAGGTGCACCTTTTCCTTTACCCATTCTAACCTCTAACGGCTTCTTGGTAATAGGTTTATCAGGAAATATCTTAATCCATAATTGTCCCTGTCTTTTCATAAATCTTGTTGCTGCAATACGAGCAGCTTCTATTTGTCTAGATGTCAAAAAATTAGAGTCCAGGGATTTTATACCAAACATACCATTCGAAAGGACATGTCCTCTTTGTGAAAAACCTTTCATTCGGCCTTTCTGCATTTTCCTAAATTTTGTTCTTTTCGGTGATAACATGTCTAAAATATATTATTAATTATCTTCTTCTTCTTTGTTTTCTTCCTTTTAAAGGACCTCCTTTTGATTTATTAGAACTTAAACTTAGTCCAACTAAAGGAGATAATTCTCTTTTACCATAAACTTCACCTTTCATAATCCACACTTTTACACCTAATTTACCATAAGTAGTTTGTGCTTCAACTAAGGCATAATCTATGTCAGCTCTAAATGTTGACAATGGAATTCTTCCTTCTTTATAAGATTCTGATCTTGCCATTTCTGCTCCGTTTAATCTTCCAGAAATTTGCACTTTAATTCCTTCTGCATTCATTCTCATTGATGCAGCAATTGCCATTTTAATAGCCCTTCTATAAGAAATCCTACTTTCAATCTGTCTAGCAATGCTTGCTCCTACTAACTGAGCTTCTAATTCAGGTCTTTTAATTTCAATAATATTCAACTGAACATCTTTACCCGAAATTTTCTTTAATTCTTCTTTTAATTTATCTACTTCTTGACCAGCTTTTCCAATAATAATACCAGGTCTAGCTGTAGTAATTGTAAGTGTTACTAACTTAAGGGTTCTTTCTATAATTACTCTAGAAACACTTGCCTTTGCTAAACGAGCAAAAATATATTTTCTTAATTTATGATCCTCAGCTAGTTTATCTCCATAATCATTTCCACCGTACCAGTTAGATTCCCACCCTCTAATGATGCCTAATCTATTTCCTATTGGATTTGTTTTTTGTCCCATATTATTAACTCTCAATTAAATTTTGTGAACCTAAAACTAGCGTAACGTGATTTGAACGTTTTCTAATTCTATGTGCTCTTCCTTGAGGAGCAGGTCTTAATCTTTTTAACATACCAGCACTATCTACTTTTATTTCTTTTACAAATAAATTTGCTTCTTCAACGTCACTATCTTCATTTTTAGCTTGCCAATTAGAGATCGCTGAAAGAAGAAGTTTTTCTAACTTATTAGAAGCTTCTTTTTGACTAAACTTTAACATAGTCAAAGCTTTATCTACCTTCTTTCCCCTAATTGAATCGGCAACAATTCTCATCTTTCTAGGAGATGTAGGGCAATTATTAAGTTTAGCAAAAGCAATTTCTTTTTTTGCTTCTTTAATTTTTTCAGCAGTTTGTCTTTTTCTTAATCCCATTGCAAATTATATTATTTTTTGCCTTTATTTTTAGCACCAGCATGACCACGAAAAGAGCGTGTTGGAGAAAACTCTCCTAGTTTATGACCAACCATATTCTCTGTAATGTATATAGGTACAAACTGACGGCCATTATGAACGGCTATAGTCTGACCAACAAAATCAGGTATAATCATTGATGCTCTTGACCAAGTTTTAATAACAGGTTTTTTATTAGAGTCCAAATTCTTTTGAACTTTTTTTATTAAACTGTAATGAACGTAAGGTCCTTTTTTGAGTGAACGTGCCATTTAATTAATTCTTTTTTCTTTCAATTATATATTTATTACTCGCTTTTTTCTTATCTCTTGTTCTAAATCCTTTAGCAGGAATACCATTTTTAGATCTAGGATGTCCTCCAGATGCACGGCCTTCTCCACCACCCATTGGGTGATCTACAGGGTTCATAGCTACTGGACGTGTTCTAGGTCTTCTTCCTAACCAACGTTTTGAACCAGCCTTACCATGAACAGTTAATTGATGATCAGAGTTTGATACTGAACCAATTGTTGCACAACAAACAGATAAAATCATTCTAGTTTCACCCGATGGTAATTTAACCGTAACAAACTTCCCTTCTTTTGCCATTAACTGAGCAAATGATCCAGCACTTCTTGCAATTGCAGCACCTTTCCCAGGATTCATTTCGATGCAAGAAATAATTGTACCCAAAGGAATATCTGATAAAGGCATACTATTTCCAATATTTGGAGATTTTTTTGATCCAGAAACTACTTTATCACCAACTTTTAAACCTTTTAAAGAAATAATATATCTTTTTTCATTATCCTTAAATTTTGTTAAAGCAATAAATGCTGATCTATTTGGATCATATTCAATAGAAATAACTTCAGCAATATCATCATGCCTATCCCTTTTAAAATCAATTATTCTATATCTTTTCTTATGACCTCCTCCAATAAATTTCATAGTCATTTTACCCTGACTATTTCTTCCACCCGTACGTTTCTTAGTTGACAGTAAGGTTTTTTCAGGCTTATCTGTTGTAATGGCATCAAAACCATTTACAACTCTTCCGCGTTGTCCAGGTGTGATAGGTTTTAATATTTTTACTGCCATTATATTATATTTTAAAGTTTATTATAAAAATCAATTGTATCTCCTTCAGCTAATTGAACTATTGCTTTCTTTATTCTAGCAGATTTACCTCTTTGAATACCAGTCTTAGTATATCTAATTTTTCTCTCTGCCCCATATCTCATTGTTCTAACCTTATCAACTGAAACACCATAATTAGTTTCTACTGCTTTTTTAATTTGAACTTTATTAGCATCAGTATCCACTAAGAAAGTAAATCTGTTTTTTAATTCACTATCAGCAGTGGCCTTTTCAGTAATAACTGGTTTAAGTAAAATATTCATATTAACTTAAATTTGATTCTATTTGCTCCAATGAGCTTTCTAAAAACACGATATGTTGAGCATTCATAATACTATAAGTACTTATTTCTGAGTTAGTTACAACATTAGTGCGCTCCAAATTACGCGCCGACAAATATACATTTTTATTAACCCCTCCCAAGATAAACAAAGACTTTTTGTCTTTTATTCCTAGAGCATTGATAACATCAGAAAATGATTTAGTTTTAGGCGTTTTAAAATCAAAATCTTCAATAACAGAAACTGCCTTAGATTTTAATTTTAATGACAGGGCAGATCTTCTAGCTAATTTCTTAACATTCTTGTTAAGTTTTTGAGAATAAGATCTAACTCTAGGACCAAAAATATTTCCACCGCCTCTAAATAAAGGGTTTTTTATACTTCCAGCTCTGGCTGTTCCTGTTCCTTTTTGTTTTTTAATCTTTCTGGTACTACCAGTAATTTCAGCACGTTCTTTCGTTTTATTAGTCCCTTGTCTTTGACTAGCTAAATATCTTTTAACATCTAAATAAACAGCATGATCATTAGGCTTAATTTCAAAAATAGATTTAGAAAGTTCTACAGATCTCCCCGTATCTTTACCTTTAATATTTAAAACAGATACTTTCATTATTTTCTAATTATTACAAATGAGTTCTTATGTCCTGGGACACATCCTTTTAATACAAGCAAATTCTTTTCAGCAACAACTTTTAATACTCTAAGGTTTTGAATGGTAATTTTTTCATTTCCCATTCTTCCTGCCATCTTCATTCCCTTAAATACCCTTGCAGGGTATGAGGCTGCTCCGATCGAACCAGGTGCTCTTAATCTATTATGTTGACCATGAGTTGCTTGACCAACTCCAGCAAAACCATGTCTTTTAACAACTCCTTGAAACCCTTTTCCTTTTGATGTACCTGAAACATCAACATATTCACCTTCAATGAAATGTTCAACAGTTAATTTATCTCCAAGTTTTAATTCCTCTTCAAAATTTTGAAATTCAATTAATTTTTGTTTTGGAGAAGATTTAGATTTCTTAAAGTGTCCAGCTTCAGCATTATTACTGTGTTTTTCATTTTTATCAGTAAATCCTAATTGGACAGCATTATAACCATCTACTTCATTAGTTTTTACCTGAGTAACGACACAAGGACCAGCTTCAATGACTGTACAAGGTAAATTCTTACCATTTTCATCATATATGCTTGTCATTCCTATTTTTTTTCCAATCAACCCAGACATTGTTTCTTTTTTTAGTATTAATTATACCTTAATTTCTACTTCAACTCCACTAGGAAGTTCAAGTTTCATTAAAGCGTCAATTGTTTTAGATGAAGAACTATAAATATCCAATAATCTTTTATAAGAAGATAATTGAAATTGTTCTCTCGATTTTTTATTAACATGAGGAGACCTTAACACTGTAAATATTTTTTTATGTGTTGGTAAAGGAATTGGTCCAGTTACAATCGCCCCAGTTGTTTTGACAGTCTTAACAATTTTTTCTGCAGACTTATCAACCAAATTGAAGTCGTATGATTTTAATTTTATTCTAATTTTTTGACTCATATTATTGGTTTTATTCTTTTCCTCCGTTTATTGATGCTATCACTTCAGCTGAAACATTTTGAGGTGTAGCAGCATAATGATCGAATTCCATGGTTGAAGTAGCTCTTCCAGAACTTAAAGTTCTCAATGCCGTTACATATCCAAACATTTCAGACAATGGAACTTCAGCTTTAATAACTTTAGCCCCTGCTCTATCATCCATATTATTAACCTGTCCACGTCTTCTATTTAAATCTCCAACAATATCACCCATATTTTCTTCAGGAGTTAATACTTCTAACTTCATAATAGGTTCCATTATAACTGATTTAGCCAATTTTGCAGCACTTTTAAATCCAATCTTAGCAGCAAGTTCAAAAGAAAGTGAATCAGAATCAACTGCATGAAAAGAACCATCTTTTAATGTTACTTTCATAGCATCCATCTCAAAACCTGCTAAAGGCCCATTCTTCATTGCTTGTTTAAACCCTTTTTCAACAGATGGGATAAATTCTCTTGGAATATTTCCTCCTTTAATTAAGTTTATAAATTCTAAACCTGGTGTTCCTTCTTCTGCAGGCTCCATAGTAAATACAATATCTGCAAATTTACCACGTCCACCAGACTGTTTCTTATAAACCTCACGATGATCAGCAGATGCAGTAATTGCTTCCTTATATTCAACTTGAGGTTTTCCTTGATTAACTTCTACTTTAAATTCTCTTTTTAACCTATCAACGAGAATATCTAAGTGAAGTTCACCCATACCAGATATAATTGTTTGACCTGAAGCTTCATCAGTTTTCACTTGGAAAGTAGGATCTTCCTCAGCTAGTTTACCAAGTGCCATACCTAATTTATCTACATCAGCTTTTGTTTTAGGCTCAACAGCAATACCAATTACAGGATCAGGAAAAACCATGCTTTCCAATACAATTGGATTTTTTTCTGCTGATAGAGTATCTCCAGTTTTAATATCCTTAAATCCTACTGCAGCACCAATGTCTCCCGCTTCAATAAGTGGAATAGAATTTTGTTTCTCAGCATGCATTTGAAAAATTCTTGAAATTCTTTCTTTATTTTCAGATCTATTATTTAATACATAAGAACCTGCTTCTAGTTTACCAGAATAAACTCTGAAGAAAGCTAACCTTCCAACATAAGGATCTGTAGCAATTTTAAAAGCTAAAGCTGAAAAAGGTTCAGAAACACTAGGTTTTCTCTCAATATCTAAATCTGTTTTAGGGTCAGTACCAACTATAGCTTCCTTATCTAAAGGAGATGGCAAATATCTACAAACAGCATCTAGTAAAAATTGCACACCCTTATTTTTGAAGGCAGAACCACAAATCATAGGAATTATACTCATATCTTGAGTAGCTTTTCTAAGTGCATCGTGTACCTCATCCTCTGAAATAGAGTCAGGGTTATCAAAAAACTTTTCTAGCAAAGCATCATCATATTCTGCAACTGCCTCAATTAAGTTAGCTCTATACTCTTCAACTTCTTGCTTCATTTCCTCAGGAATATCTACAACATCATAGGTAGATCCCATTTTATCTTCATGCCAAACAATTGCTTGATTTTTAACTAAGTCAACAATTCCTTTAAAATTCTCTTCTTCTCCAATAGGAAGAACAATAGGAACAGCATTTGACTTTAACATCTTTTTAATCTGAGTACAAACATTTAAAAAGTTAGAACCTTGTCTGTCCATTTTATTTACAAATCCCATTCTTGGAACTTTGTAGTTATCTGCAAGTCTCCAGTTAGTTTCAGATTGAGGTTCTACACCATCAACTGCACTAAATAAAAATACAAGACCATCTAAAACTCTTAATGATCTATTAACTTCAACTGTAAAATCAACGTGACCAGGTGTATCAATAATATTAAAGTGGTAAGGTTTAGTATCTTCCTTTGTTTCTCCTTGATTTGTTGGAAAATTCCAAGTGCACGTAGTTGCTGCTGATGTAATGGTTATTCCCCTTTCTTGTTCCTGTTCCATCCAATCCATTGTTGCAGCTCCATCATGGACCTCACCTATTTTATGACTAACACCTGTATAATATAAAATACGTTCCGTTGTAGTAGTTTTTCCTGCATCAATGTGAGCAGCAATACCAATATTTCGAGTGAATTTTAAATCTCTTGCCATCTTAAAATTAAATTAAAATCTAAAGTGTGAAAATGCTTTATTGGCTTCAGCCATTTTATGAACATCTGTTTTTTTCTTTACAGCGGCTCCCTCTTCCTTTTCAGCAGCTAATATTTCAGAAGCTAATTTTAATGCCATTGACTTTTCATTACGTTTTCTAGCATATGAAATTAACCACTTCATAGCCATTGAAATTTTTCTATCTGATCTGATTGGCATTGGGATTTGGAAAGTTGCTCCTCCTACTCTTCTACTTCTAACTTCAACATGAGGCATTACGTTTGATAATCCATCTTTCCATATTTGAAGGGCTGTTTTTTCAGAATCTTGCTTTTTCTCTTCTATGATATCAATTGCATCATAAAAAAGTTTAAAAGCTGTGGATTTTTTTCCATTCCACATGAGGTTGTTGACAAATCTGGTTACTAATTGATCATTAAACCTGGAATCAGGAAGTAATGGTCTTTTCTTTGCCTTACTTTTTCTCATTTATTTAGTTTTAGAGAGGTTCAAATTAATTTGAACGTCAAATTAGTTTCATTTATTTTTTTGGACGCTTACCGCCATATTTTGATCTTCTTTGTAATCTTCCTTCAACACCAGCTGTGTCTAATGCTCCACGAACAATATGATATCTTACTCCAGGAAGATCCTTTACTCTTCCTCCTCTTACAAGTACAATTGAGTGTTCTTGCAGGTTGTGACCTTCACCAGGGATATATGCATTGATTTCTGTCCCATTTGTCAATCTAACTCTTGCTACTTTTCGCATAGCAGAATTAGGTTTTTTAGGTGTAGTAGTATAAACTCTGGTACAAACACCCCTCTTTTGAGGACAAGAAACTAAAGCAGCAGACTTACTTTTTTTAGTAATCTTTTTTCTTCCTTTTCGAACCAACTGTGATATTGTAGGCATATTCTATTATTTTTTCCCCTATTTGGGCGTGCAAATGTAATTTATTTTTATAATTAATCAAATGGAATAGTGAAAAATTATGGGAAAAAGTGAAGATATTATTATCTTAATGAAAATGCCTATATATATTAAGGACACTTAAATTGTTGATTTTTAATTTTTTAGAGAGCAATATAAAATACAAAAAAATACTTGAAATTAAAATTGCTAATTATCTAAAACCCACAACTAAAATGTTAATTAAATACATTCTACAGAGAAGGTAATAAAATAACATATTTATACAATTAATATATATAGAAGTAACCCAGAGGAATAATTTGAAAAATAAACAATACAATAGCAATTACTTTATTATATAATTAAAATAAGATGGTTACAGATAAGAATTTCACAATAATCCATAAAAAGTGAATAATTTGTTGTTTTATTAACTTATTATTAACATTTTTGCAGATTAAATAAATAATATACACATATGAAAACAAAACTATTTAAGTTTTTAACGTTATCATTTTTGATAATGTTTCAATGGAGTTTTGCACAGAAAAGTGTTAGCGGAACTGTTTCCGATGATGCTGGCGTGCCTATTCCAGGTGCTACTGTATTAGTAGTTGATACTAATAACGGGGTAACAACTGATTTTGACGGTGTTTATACTATTATGGCTTCAGAAGGAGATGTTCTTTCAGTAAGTTATGTAGGATATAATACTCAAAATGTAACAGTTGGGGCATCTGCTACTTTAAATGTCACTCTTTCTTCTGATTCATTAGAAGAAGTTGTAGTAACTGCGCTTGGTATTACTCGTGAGGCTAAGTCTCTGGGTTATGCTCAACAAAAAGTTAGCGGTGAAGCATTGACAAGAACTAAAGAAAGAGACTTTAAAACTGCGCTTGCAGGTAAAGTTGCTGGTGTTCAGGTTATTTCTGGTACTAGTTCAACATTTGAATCAAGTGCAATTCGTCTAAGAGGTGAAATGGATATCTTATACGTAGTGGATGGTATCAAAGTTAGCAGTACAGATATTAATACTGATAACATTGATAACATTACAGTACTTAAAGGTGCTGCTGCAACTGCTCTTTATGGATCAGAAGCTAAAAGTGGTGTAATTATAATTACATCTAAAAAAGCTAAAGCAGGAGAATCTTATATTTCTGTAGACCACAATACTACTGTAAGTAACATTAGTAGACTTCACCCATACCAAAATGAGTATGGTGGTGGATATTCACAAGCTTGGGATCAATTTGCTTTCAACCCAGCTACAGATCCAGCTTCATGGGCAGCATTTAATGGACAATATATTCCTTATTATGCAGCTGATGAATCTTGGGGACCTAAGTTAGATGGAACTTTAGCTAGACATTGGGATTCATGGATTCCTGGTCACCCTGAATTTGGAGTAACTAGACCATGGTCTCCAAATCCTAACAACGTTAAAAATTTCTTTGAAACTGGTATAGCAAATACTACAAGTTTATCTTTTGCTAAAGGTGGAGAAGATTTTAGTGTTAGAGCTACAGCTAGAGTAAGTCAAGCGACAATTCCTGTACCTAATGCTACTAGAGACACTTATGATGTAAATATTAACGCTTCTTTAAACGCAACAGATAAATTAACTATATATGCTGCTTTAAATGCAAGAGTTATGGATACAGATAACTACGTTAGTAGTGGTTATGGAAGCTTGCAGTCTAACTTTAGCCAGTGGTGGCAAAGACAGCTAGACATGGACAGGTTAAAAAATAGTTACCATTATAATGGTGCTTTTTACACTTGGAACAGAAAGTCAGCAAGAAATCACAAACCACAATACTGGGATGCTCCTCACTATGAGCAATACCAGAATACTAACAAAAACAAAAACTCAACTTACTCTGGTAACTTCGGATTAAACTATGACATTATGGAAGGACTTTCTGCTAATGTTGAAGTTAAAAGAAGACAATACAACAGAACAAATTGGGGAAGAACTTATGTTGGTGTAAATACATTAAATACTCAAGCTGGTTACAGCGAAGGTTCTTATGTAACTGAAAAAAATGAAGTTGTTGCTAAACTTGCTTATGATAAGCGAGTTACTGATGACTTAGATATAAGCGCAATTTTAGGTTATGGTGCTGGTCAAAATAAAACTATTTCGACAAGTGCTTCTACTTCTGGTGGTTTAGCGATTCCTGATTTCTATACTGTTGCAAATTCTAAGGATAAGCCAAATTACGGTTCAAGTAAATACAACAACAGTAGGATCTCTGCTTATGGTCTTTTATCAATTGGATGGAATAGCATGCTATATCTAGACGGTTCTTATCGATTAGACTGGGGTTCAACTGCAGCTGCCGATAACAACAGAATTGAAACTTATGGACTTTCTGGTAGTTTCGTTTTTAACACTTTAGTTGATCAAGATTGGTTAAGCTTTGGTAAATTAAGAGTAAATTATGCAGAAGCGCCTATTTTCCCTGGAACTTATGCAACAAGTCCAACATATGGTTCTAGTACAGCTTACGGATCGTTAGCTGCACTTAATGTTCCTAACACTCTTGCTAATCCAAATTTAACTGGAGGTATGAGAACTGAATTAGAGTATGGTGTTGAGATGAAGTTTATGAAGAATAGATTAGGACTTGATTTTACTTACTTTGATAGAGAAGATTCTAACCTACCAGTATCAATTACTGCTGCAGGAGGTACAGGATATACTGGATTAAGTGTAAACTCAAAAATTACATCTACTGCAGGTGTTGAGGCAATGATCTCTGGTACTCCAATTCTAACGGATGATATAAGATGGGATGTTTCGTTTAACTTCGGAAGATTCAAAAAAACAGTTGACTTTATCTATGAAGGTATTGAAAGAAATATCCTAGACTCATGGTTATCTTGGTCTAGTATGGACCTTCAAGAAATCGTTGGTCAAGAATGGGGTATGTTATATGGAAGAAAAAGATTGAAAGATGATGCTGGAAATTGGGTTCTATATAATAGTGGAAACCACAGATATACAAATAATACATTACTTGGTAATATTATGCCTGACTTCACTGGAGGTATAACTTCAACTCTTCAATATAAAAATTGGGACTTTGCTGTTGGTATTGATTTCCAAGAAGGTGGTTTATACCACTCAGTTACAGACATGTTCTCTATGGCTGCTGGACTTCATGAGTATACAGCTGGTCTAAATGATAAAGGAAACCCTAAAAGAGATGCTGTTTCTGCCGGTGGTGGTATTCACCAGGTAGGTGTTAAACTTGATGGTAGTGTTCATGATTTATATAGAGCACCAGATTCATGGGCTTGGGGTAACTGGACAAGAGATGATTTATGGTTAGTTGATGCTTCATTTGTCAAATTAAGACAAGTAAGAATCGGCTACACATTTGACAATGACCAATTAAATAATACTCCATTTGATGCAATTAATATTGCTTTAATTGGAACAAACCTAGCTATCCTTTCTGAAATGACAGATTGGGGAGACTATAGAGGAAAAAGAACTCCTGGACTAGATCCTTCTGAGATGGGTAGCAACTGGTCTGGTAATTATTATGCTTCTGAAGGTGGTCAATTACCTTCTGCAAGAACATTTGGACTTAACGTAAGCTTTAAATTTTAATTTTATAAAAGATGAAAAAACAAATTCAAAAAATAATCGGATTATTAACAGTAAGTAGCTTATTGTTTATGTCCTGCGAAACTGTAGATTTCGGAGATGAAAATCTAAACCCTAATGCAGTTTCTAAAGCTAACACTGGTGCGCTTATAACAGCATCTCTGAGAAGTATGCCTGGAATTTTAGCTAATTCAAGTGCAGGTATATTATATGTTCAACACATTTCAGAAATTACATACAATGATGATTCTTGCTATGAAACAATTCAATGGAATTTTGATGGTCACTATACAGGACCATTAATGAATCTTCAAACTGTAATTAATTTAAATACTGATGATCCTGATACTTATAGTTCTTCAGGTTCAGCCGGTATGCAAAAGGGTGTTTCTCACCTTTTACAGGTTTGGTTTTACCATCATTTGACAGACAGGTGGGGAGCAGTTCCTTACTCTGAAGCATTAAAGGGAGTTGATAACTTGAAACCAAAATTTGACAGCCAACAAGCTATTTATACGGGTATGTTTGCTCAAATAGACGCTGCTTTAGCAATGTTAGATGGAGGTGGATTAGAAGGAGACTTCATGTTTAATGGTGATGCTGCTAAATGGAAAAAGTTTGGTAATACTATGAAAATGGTAATGGCATTGAGATTGTCTGATGTTGATCCAGCTACTGCGCAGTCTAAATTTTTAGAAGCAGTTTCTGGAGGAGTTCTTGGTAGTAATGCTGATAATATTCATTATCCATACACTACTGCTGATAACAATGACAATCCATGGCAAGATAGATTCCAAACTAGAGATGACTATGCATCTAGTGATACTATGGTTGAAGCATTAATTGCTAAAAGTGACCCAAGGTTACACGCGTACGCTGCTCCTGTTGTTACAGCAGGTGGAGGTGCAGGTGGATCTGCTAAGGTTCCTGTTAAATACACTACTGTAGATGGAAAAATCTATGGAGGAATGCCTTATGGCGTATTAACACCAGGAATATTACAAGCATGGGTTTCTTATTTACCTCACCAAGTAATCTATAAAAGTGATGCTACGCAAAGTGGTATGATATTTTCCTATGCTCAAGTATGTTTCTCAATGGCA
>JAAZZF010000112.1 GCA_014239275.1 Flavobacteriaceae bacterium
AGCAAATTATTTAGCATCTCCTCCATTAGTTGTTGCTTATGCATTAGCTGGTCACATGGAAGTAGATTTATATAAAGATTCTCTTGGTAAAGATAATAATGGAAATGAAATTTATTTAAAAGATATTTGGCCATCAAATAAAGAAATTGAAGATACTCTGAAGCAATCTTTAAATGCTGAAATGTTTATTAAAAGATATTCAAATGTTTCAGAGGGACCAAGTCAATGGCAAAAAATTAAAACAGAAGAAAGTAGTATTTACAATTGGGATGAAGGATCAACTTATGTAAAAAAACCTCCTTTCTTTGATAATTTATCAGATGAACCAGAGGGATTTAAAGAAATTAAAGATGCAAGACCTTTATTAATTTTAGGAGACATGGTTACTACAGATCATATTTCACCAGCAGGAAATATCCAAAAAGAAAGCCCAACTGGAGAATATTTTATGCAACATCAAATTCTGCCAAAAGACTATAACTCTTATGGATCAAGAAGAGGAAATCATGAAGTAATGATGAGAGGAACGTTTGCAAATATTAGAATTAGAAATGAAATGGCACCGGGTACTGAAGGTGGATTTACGAAAATATATCCAGAAGGAAAAGTGCTTCCTGTTTATGATGCAGTAGTTGAATACAAAAATAGAGGAATTGATTTAGTTGTTATAGGTGGTAAAGAATATGGAACTGGATCTTCAAGAGATTGGGCAGCCAAAGGAACAAAACTACTAGGTGTAAAAGCAGTAATAGCTGAAAGTTTTGAACGTATTCATAGGTCTAATTTAATTGGAATGGGTATTTTACCATTACAATTTAAGGATAATGTTAATAGAAAAAATTTAAATTTAATTGGATCAGAATTAATTAGTATTCTTAATATTGAAAATGGAATTAACCCTTCTGATGAAGTGAATGTAGAGATCAAATATGCATCAGGGGATATTAAGAAAGTTAAAACTTTATGCAGAATTGATACTAAAAATGAACTAGAATATTATAAAAATGGAGGAATACTCCAGTACGTTTTAAGGAATATGATTTAGTTATGGATGAAGATATTTCAATTATAAATAGCAATACAAGAAACGAAAAAGTAAGAAATTTTTTTATTAAAAATAAAGTAAAGATTATTTCGATATTATTGACTACAGTTATCGTTTTAATAGGCGCTTATAGTTTCGATAAATATAAAACTAATCAAAAAATTGAGATATCAGATAAATTTAATTCAACGACCTTAACTTATTCAAAAAATACGAAAGATAACACAGTTAAAAATTTAGTAGAAATTATAAATGAAAAAGATCCAACATACTCTCCACTATCTTTATACTTTATTATAGATAATAAACTTATTAGTGACCAAGGAGAATTAAATAGTTATTTTGATATTTTAATTAAAAATACCTCATTAGATGAGGAAATAAAAAATTTAGTAATTTATAAAAAGGCATTATTAAATGCAGACCAGGCCGAAGAAGGAGTTTTACTAAATATTTTGAATCCATTAATAAATTCTAAAAGTGTATGGAAGTCTCATGCATTATATCTGATGGCAGAGTATTTTTATTCAAAAGATCAAAAGCAAAAAGCCAAAGAATTTTTCAATCAAATAATCAGTTTAGAAAACGCAAATTCAGATATAAAGTTAGAGGCTGAAAAAAGATTGAATAGAGATTTGAGTGAATAGAATAATTATATTAATAATAGCGCTAATTTTCCTAAACCAATGCTCTTTTAAAGAAAATTCACGTATATGGAAAGACAAAGAAAATAAACTAGAAGCTCAAAAAAATATTAAAAAAGTATTTTTAGAAGATAAAAAAATTACCTCAGAATTTAATCAAGAATTAAAGTTAGATTTATCTATAATTAAATTTAATAATAAAATTATAGATAATGAAAACAATTATGGTTCTCAAAATTACAAAGGTTTAATTGATAAAATTGGTAATTATAAATTTTCAAAATTTGAAGATATTAATCAACTAAACTTCAAACCAATTTTTTTAGATGATGGTTTAATATTTTTTGATAAAAAGGGTTCGATTATTAGATATAATGATAAATCAAAAGTTTTGTGGAAAAAAAATCATTATTCAAAATCAGAAAAAAAACTAAAACCTAAATTGGATTTTGTTCAAGATGATGAAAACTTATTAATAACTGACAGTATAGCAAAATATTATTCAGTTAATATTAATTCAGGAGAACTAAATTGGTCAAAAAATAATATTTATCCTTTTAATTCTGATATTAAAAAATATAAAAATAAAATTTTTGTAATAGATTATAAAAATACCTTAAGATGTTATAATGTAAGTGATGGCAATGAATGTTGGAATTTAAAAACTGAAGACTCCTTTACAATATCTAACTCTAAATTCTCACTAATTGTAATAAGTGATAAAGTAATATTTAGTAACTCTATAGGCGATATAACTGCAGTTGATATTGAAACTGGAGTTATAATTTGGCAGCTACCAACACAAAGTAGTTCTATAATTAATGAAACTTATAATTTTAAAATTTCTAAATTAGTTTCAGATGGAAATTCTATTATCTTCTCTAATAACAAAAATGAATTTCATTCAATTGATGTTAAAACTGGAACAATTAATTGGATAAATGAAATTAACTCAAATATCACACCAATAATTACTGGAAATTTGATTTTTACTGTTTCTAATGAAGGGTATTTAATTGTAATAGAAAAAAATAAGGGAAATATAATTCGTGTGACTGATTTATTTAAGAATTATAAATTAAAAAAAAGAAAAAATATTAAACCAGTAGGATTTGTAATTGGTAATACTAATTTATATTTAACTAACACTGATGGAAAAATGATTATAGTTGACTTAAGTCTTGGAGATATAAAAAAAATAGAAAAAATTTCTGGAGATTTTATTTCAAGACCATTTATCTTTAATCAAAATTTGTTTGTGATTAGAAATGGATCTATTATTCAGTATAATTAGCCATGATCTTAAAATTGCTAGATAAGATTGGTAGAAAAAAAATTGTTTTAGATAGAGGGCCTTCACATCCAAGATATAATGCAGCTAAACCATGGATGAATAGATATTATGTTTTGTTTAGATATAGACCCAAGTGGTTTCCTTTTAATATTTTGATCCATGAAATGCTAGCTGATGATCATGGAGAAGGCGTGCATAATCATTTATGCCCATATATTACTATAATTTTAAGAGGAGGTTATTGGGAAACTACTAAAAAAGGTAAATTCTGGAGAAAGCCAGGATATATTGGTTTTCGTTCAGCAAATGCCCATCATAGAGTAGACTTAAAAGAAGGCACAAAACCGATGACAATTTTTATTCCTGGTCCTTTTGGTTTACGAAAAGGTCCTAGATCAGAATATGGTATCGATTTTAAAACAAAAAAAAATTAATGGTAAAAAAATTTCAAAAAGAATTTATATCTTACTGTAACAATCAACAATTAGAAGTTAATTCAAATCAAATACAAATTGTTAAGAGATTAGAGCAATACTACCAAGTGAATTTTAAATCCTATTTTTCAAAATTGTTTTCAAAAAAATTATCTCAAAAAGGTTTTTATTTATATGGTGATGTTGGTGTAGGCAAAACAATGATCTTAAATTTTTTTTTTGATCACATAAAAGAAAAAAAGTTAAGACTACACTTCAATGAGTTCATGCTTAGTTTCCATGATTTTGTTCATGAAAAAAAAGAAAAAGAAGAAAATATAATCAATCAATTTGTAAAAAATTTAAAATTAAAGTCTTCATTAATTTATTTTGATGAATTTCAGGTCACAAATATAGTTGATGCTATGATTTTAGGAAAATTGTTTGATCAAATTTTTAAAGAAGATATAAAAATTATTGTAACTTCTAATACCAAAATCTCTGAATTATATAAAGACGGTCTTCAAAGGGATCAATTTAAACCATTCATTAAGATTATGGAACAGAAGTCTATAGAATGTGAGCTTAAGATTGAAGATGATTATAGAAAATCAAACAATAATCAAAAACAAAGATATTTTTATCCACTTAATCAAGAAACTAATTTTAAAATAAATAAATTTTTTAGAACTATTACAAAAGATAAAAAATATTCGTTAAAAA
>JAAZZF010000113.1 GCA_014239275.1 Flavobacteriaceae bacterium
AGTTTTCCTTATTTAACAAAAGATCTAATGGAAAAAAATGATGGTTTTGATATGATAAATGAAACACCATTTGGAAATACCATGACTACTGATTTAGCAATTGCAGCAATAGAAGGGGAAAGCTTAGGTCAAGATAAATACACAGATATCCTTTCAATTGGTTATTCTTCACCAGATTATATAGGGCATAATTTTGGTGTTTTTTCTTTAGAAACTGAAGACAACTATCTTAGATTAGATCTAGAAATAAAGAGATTATTAGATTATTTAGATAATAAAATTGGTGAAAATAACTATTCACTTTTTCTTACTGCTGATCATGGTGCATTAGAGATTCCAGCTTATTTAAATTCTATAGGCAGAAAAGCAATGGCTGTAAACGAATCCAAGTTTAGGAGAGAATTTCAACAATTTTTGACTGAGTCATTTAAGGATAAATTTCAACAATTTCCTATAGAGGATACTCAAAATGATCAACTCTATATAAATTATGATGAGGTGGATGCTTCAGAAATGTATGAGTTTAAAAATAAAATAATTGAACATTTAGAAACTTATGATTTTATTAGCTCTGCACATTCTTTAGATAAATTAGTTTCTTCATCTAAATTAACTGAATATCAGCAGTTGATCAAAAATGGATATCATCCTGATAGAAGCGGAGATATAGTTTTTATATTAGAACCACAAACTATTATTCATGGAGAAAAAGGAACTACTCATGGGTCAGGTTATAATTATGATACTCACGTTCCTTTAATATTTTATGGAAAAGGAATTAATAAAGGTGAAACAAGCATTAAAACAGAGATTACAGATATTGCTCCAACAATTAGTGCATTATTAGGTTTAGAACCTATTGAAACCTATTCTGGAAAGATACTAGATTTTGTTATTAAATAATTGACTGGTTTATTTTGTCAATATAATTTAGAATATCTTCCTTCCCTGTATATTTTTTACTGGATGAAAGAAAAATTTCTGGTAAAATTTCCCAGTTTTTTTCAAGCTCTTCTTTGTAGTTAAGAAGTTTGTTGTCGATTTCTGTTTTAGTTATTTTATCCGTTTTGGTAAAAATTATAGAAAAAGAAATTTTATTTGTAGCCAACCATAGTATAAAATCTAAATCTATCTTAAGCGGAGAGTGTCTTACATCGATTAGAATAAAAGCAGTTACTAATTGTTTTCTATGTTTAAAATAATCAGTAATGCTTTTTTGAAAATGTTTTTTATTTGATTTAGAAGTTTTTGCATAGCCATATCCAGGTAAATCAACAATATGCCATGAATTATTTATTAAAAAATGATTTATTAGTTGGGTTTTACCTGGTGTAGAAGACGTTTTTGCTAATTTCTTTTGATTTGTTATCATATTAATTAGCGAAGATTTTCCAACATTACTCCTTCCAATAAATGCATATTCAGGCATTATTGATTTAGGGCAATCTTTTTCTTTTTGACTGCTTAAATAAAATTTTGCAGATTTAATTTGCATTTATTTACTTGTATTTAGATTTCTTTTTGAAAACCAGTTAAGTACAATTTCATTGAATTTTTTTGGATGCTCCATCATAGGTGCATGACCACATTTATCAATCCAATATAAATCTGAATTTGGAAGTAGTTTATGAAATGCATTAGCAACATCTGGTGGAGTTACAATGTCATTTTTTCCCCAAATTAGGCATATGGGAATTTTTATTTTTGGTAAATCTTTTGCCATATTATGTCTTA
>JAAZZF010000114.1 GCA_014239275.1 Flavobacteriaceae bacterium
TCAATTTTTTTAATAAGGGATTGAGCCATGGATGCTTTTGAAGCTTTAGCTCTAAATTTTTCAATTAACTTTTCTGTTTGTTGGATTTGTTTGTCTTGATTTTTTTGAGCACTTAATTGTTGTTCCTTTATTTCATTTCTATGAATTAAATATTTAGAATATGGTTTATTAAAATCATAAATTCTTCCTAAGGATATCTCTATTGTTCTATTAGTTATGTTATTTAAAAACATTTTATCATGTGAAACTATCATTACAGCACCTGGAAAAGTCTTTAAAAACTGCTCAAACCATATAATCGATTCAATATCTAAATGATTTGTAGGCTCATCTAAAAGTAGAAGATCATTATTTTGAAGAAGTAGTTTTGCTAATTCAATTCTCATACGCCATCCACCTGAAAATGTATCAGTTTTTTTATCAAAATCATCTCTTTTAAAACCTAAACCTTGTAAAATTTTCTCAGTTTGGCCCTTATAATTATATCCCCCTATTAATTCATATCTATCAGTAATTTCACCAAGTTCTTTTATAAGTTCCATATAAGATGGACTTTCATAATCTATTCTTTCTTTTAATGTTTTATTTATCTTATTCTGTTTAGACTCTAATTTCTTTATTTCAACAAATGCTTGATAAGCCTCTTCTATAACTGTTGTTGCTTTATCAAAATCAATATCTTGTCTTAAAAAACCTATCCTAATATCCTTTTCAAATGCAATAGATCCAGAATCCAATTCCATTTCTTTTGATAAAAGTTTTAGTAAAGTTGATTTCCCAGCCCCATTTTTTCCAATAAGCCCTACTCTATCTCCAGAAATTAATTTAAAGGATATTTCTTCAAATAGATACTCACCCGAAAAAGAAACGGAAAGTTTATGAATATTAAGCATTAAGTAAATCTAATTTTAAACTGCTGCGAAGTTAATAGAAAAATAGAATTGAGAAAAAATGATTACTATAAATTACCAAGCTCTTATAAGACTAAAGTGTCCTTTAAACATTCTGCCATCTTCTAATATTACCTTAAACCAGTAATCAGTTTGGGGCATTGGTTTACCATTAAAATTCCCATCCCATCCTGGTGTAAGTGGATCTAATTCTTTTAAAAGTTTTTCAAATCTATCGAAAATATAAATTTTAGATCTAGCTTGATAATCTTTGGTAATACCTATAATGTTCCATTTATCAGTGTAACCATCACCATTAGGAGTAAAGAATTTTTTATATCCAATAACCCAAACATCCATATTTACTACTCCACATCCATTTTTATCTCTAACATAAACAGTATGTTTTCCAGGTCTAACTTTATTAAATACAGGTTCATCTTGATAAGGACCTGTTTGATCATCTAAAGCATATTCATAATCGCCAATTCCTAAAGTTGCAGTTTTAATAGTTATAGTATTATTTGGGCCTGCTAATAGATCTTTAATAACTATATCCGTTCTAAGTAAAGTAGCAATGCTAGATTCCTTTATTGTAATTTTCATTGATTTAGAACAATTAGTTCCATCCGTAGTGGTTGCAGTTACAATATATTCTCCACCTAAACCAATTAAAATACTACTATCAATTCCTGTAATATTAAGAGGAAAATTAGTTCCATTTCTCGTCCAGGTATAAGTATACTTTCTATTATCTGCATTTGTTACTCCAATAGTTGCTGGAGGTAAGTTAGTACATACACTTTTAGTGTCTTCAATTCTTTTAATTTCAGGAAGAGCATTAACAACAAAATCTATAGTTTGATTAGCTTCACATTTTCCATTTATCTTACTTTTAAATTTAACTGACACCGTTTGAGATGCAGAATAAAGAGGATTTGGAAGAGTAGCTTTTGTAACATTACCAGATGTAGCATCATCATAGTAAGTAAATTCAAAATCAAATAAGTTTTTATCTTGTAAAGCTCCTGTAGAAGGGTTCTTTAATAACTTATCTAAAATCGATGAAGTATCAAAATTAACTTTCCCGTTAGTATCGTCTCCATCAGCAGCATCATCACAGTTTTCAATCTTACCAACAGTATATGCAACTGGGGGATCAGTCCCTATAATTTGAACATCTATTTTTTGTTCATATTTTGGTTGTCCCACTACAGTAAAAACAAGTTTATGAGTTCCTTCTGCTAAATCTTTAATTTGAGCTGTTTTAGCTGGAGACACAATTGTTGCAACCTGACCTTTACCTTCAATAGCAATATTGTAGGTAATAGGAATATCAGCTCCAGAAGCAGTTTTTTTATAGGATGTCGCTGCTACCTCAATATCTATTATTCCAAATGCAAAACCTTTACATGTTTCAGTTGGTGTTATTGTATAATTTGACAAAGGAAGATTTAAAACAAATTCTTTAATCTTTATAGTCACTTGTGAATCTTCTCTTTTACCATTTAAACTATTTGTGCTATCCAACTTTCCATCATTTACTTTAAAATTATATTTATCCTCTCCAGAAAAACCAGTATTAGGTACATATGTAGCATCTGTACCTTTTAAAGTAAATGGAAGATCAGAAGCAGTAATGGTTTTGGTACCTTCCTTTAAAATACCATTACTAGGCAAGGAAGTAATAATATAAGTTAAATTTAAAATATTAAAGACTTTAATAAGTCCACTATGGCCACCTATTGCTAATACTTTTCCATCAGCTGACATGTCTAAACTTTCACCTTCATCACTTGTTGCAACTAAATCTTCACCAAGTTGCTTCCAGCTAGTTCCATCCCAATCAAAAACACCTGTTTTTGTACCATATTGTGGAATAGCTAACCTATTTCCATCATCTGACAACGATATAGCCCTCCATGCGGCATTAGAACCATAATTAATATCTGAACCAACTTGATTAGCATTCGTGCCTGAAAGATCATATACTCTAGCTGAACCTGCTCCATTTACACCAACGGAAAGCTTTTTACCATCCCTAGAAATACTTAGGGTGCCTCCAAATTTATCTCCACCATTTTTACCATCTATTGCTGCATATTGATTCCAAGTATTGGTACCATCCCAATCAAATATTTTTACTTGACCTTTACTTCCACTATAATTGGCGGTACCTATTGCTAATCTATTTCCATTATTGGATAGGGAAACTTGTCCTGGTGCATTTCCACCACCCGCTGTAACTGAAATATTTGCTGTTTTATTCCATGAAGTTCCATCCCATTTATATGTATCCACATATCCTTTTGCAAAAGCTGCTGCTGCTATTACATTTCCATCTCCTGAAATATGGACTCCCCTCCTACCAAGGTTATCTCCTGTAGAACCACCCTCCATTGCAGCTCCTACTTGAGTCCAACTAGTTCCATCCCAATCGAAAGCACGAACTTCACCTCTACTACTATCATGTTTATGAGCACCAACTGCAATTCTTTTTCCATCGCTAGAAATAGATACAAATTCTCCAAAGTCATCTCCAGAAGCAGATCCATCTATATCACTTCCCAATTGATTCCATGTAGTACCATCCCAACTTAAAACTTTTACTTTATTATTGGTCCAACCACCAACTACCATTGTTTCACCATCAGCTGAAATTTCTAGATACTCCGCCCAATGATTTCCTAAATTAATATCTGCTCCCATTTGGGTATGTACAGTAAAAACATTTACTAAATCTTTATCTCTTCCAACATGGGTAATATCCACAGCAACATCTTCATCAGTATTAACAGTTTGAGGATCTGATTCTGGTGGGTCATTAACTGGGTTAACAACAATTGATACAATGGCAGAGCCGCTTTCATGAACTCCGTCATTAACTTTAAAAGTTAAAGCGTCATTTCCATTATAATCAACGTTTGGACTATAGGTTAATGCATTTCCACTTAACGTTTTTGGTAAATCTGCAGTAGTAATTGCGGTTCCACTCTCTTTTAAAGTTCCTTTATTTGGAAGTGCAGTAACTATATATGTTAATGGCTGACTCTCTGGATCAGTTCCAGTTAAAGTTATTGCAGCTGGAGTAGTAACATCTTCACTTGTAGTTATGGTCTGTGCATTAGCAACTGGAGGATCGTTAACCGATTCAATTCTAATAGAAATTTTAGCAGGAGCACTTTGAGTATTACTACTTATAGAGAATTCAAATAAAGGCCATGATTGTCCAGATCCTGGCCTCATATCATTCCAATTTCCGCCACCATGATAGTTAATTTGACCATAATCTTCACCTCCTGCATCATTTGGCTCACCGGTATGCCAATTTGAATAACCATCTTTTAAATGAGTGCCATCAACCCAGTACCAACCGGCATAATCCTGTGCTTTATCACCAGGCTCTTTGTAATCGGCAGCAAGTCTATCTTGTTTTAAACCAAGCCAATATCGCTGACCACTAGCTAAACCCATTGAAGAAATACCATCCCATACTAACTTTTCCATATCAGCATTTAACACAATGTACATTTTAGCTCCACTTATAGCATCAGTTAATTTTCTAGCTTCCTCCCAATCTACAGGATTAAATCCTGCTTGACCCGTTTCATTTTGAATTAAAAAGTAAGTTTTTCCTTCTGGTTTTTGATAAGTCACTGGCACTCCATTTTTGGTGATATACTTTAAATTATTTGCCTTAGTAAATGAATTTAAAAAATTGGCATTTATTAAAAAATCAAAGGAATCATCTCCCATATAATTAGCGTTAGGCACATAAGTTATTTCGTCAGCTGGCAAAAGTTTAGGTAATTCACTAGATAATATTTCAGTATTACCATCCTTTAGTTTTCCATTTGTAGGAAGAGTTTTAATTAGATAAGTTAAAGGATCATTTTCAATATCACTTCCAGTAAACTTAATTGTCAAAGCAGTATCCTCATCAGTTGTTAAACTTTGAGA
>JAAZZF010000115.1 GCA_014239275.1 Flavobacteriaceae bacterium
GCTAGGGCTAAAAGCTATAAAAAAATTAGAAGGTATAGAAGCAAGTAAAAAATTTTCAATGCAATTATTAATTCCAATGAAGCTCAAAAAAAAGATATTTTAGAATTATATAATTCAAATGACATTTCTAATAAAAATAAAATTGCTAAAACAACTTTATTGTTTAAGGAAACAAAAGCAGACATTTCATCTTTAGAATTAGTTGATCAATACAACAAAAAGGCGGTAGATTCTCTTAATAACTTAAGTATGAATCAAAATTTTAAAAATGAATTAATTGTCTTTACTAATAATCTTATGAAAAGAGATTTATAATTTAAAAAATTCCAATTTTTGAATTTTAAAGATATAACTTAATTCAGCATCAGTATTTCATTTATTATTTTAAAATTTTGATTCAATTCTTGATTAATTGGACCTTTAGTATTAAAAAAATTATTTATTATCCACTTTGTTTCTTCTGTTGAACCGTGACTGCTATTTAATAATTGCATTGAAAATTTTTTACTTGCTTCTATACCTTCTAATTTTTTTATAGCTTTTAGCCCTAGCCAATGGGAAAAACTTTTATTTTTGATATTACTTCTTGAGTAATCAATTATCTTTTTAAGATATTTTTCTGCCTTATTATTATCTAGTTTATTGTAACAATAGAAAAGCAAATAATCTTGAATTCTTTCATCTACATTATATGGTTTGCCTACTCCTAATTGCTCAGGCCATTCTTTGGAAGTATTTATTAGATTAATGGCTTTATTATAATCCTTTTTGTTTATTTCTTCCATAGTTGATCCAAAATAAGCGCTTGTATATAAATCTCTTCCTTCTCCTGCATGTTCATATGGTAGAATATGTAATTTATTAAGAGATGATACTGCAGTTTTATATTTTTTTAATTCTATTAATGTTTTAACATAATCCATTCCTATTATGTAATTTGATTTATTTTGATTGTATGTTTTTTTTATTATTCCAAGAGCATCCTTATTTTTCTTTTTTGACATATAGTAATTTGATAAGGCTCTTGCAACTCTCCAATTAGATGTATCTAAAGTGTATGCTTTTTTAAGATCTTTTAGGGGATCTATTTGGTTTGCATTTTTTAGAAGGTGTGCTCGGGAAAGATAAAAGGTAGAATGGTTAGGAATATTTTGTAGTGATATAAATTTTTCAATGGCTTCATCGATTCTATTTTTTCCCCATAAATTAAGGCCAAGAAAGTAAGTGATTTTCCAGTCTGATATGATTGAATCGGCCCATTTTAATACTTCAATAGTTTCTCTTCTGAACGGGAAAACAAAATCAACTAAAGAAGATTGAACTACAGTTTTTAATTTGTCTTTATCTTTTAAGAGAAAACTTTCCCAAATTTTATTGATGGATTCATTTGGGCCAAGGGCTAAAAGTTTAATAGCTTCATCTATTAAACCTCTATTATAGTAACTTATTGCTAATTCTAAATAAGTTTGATATGCTAGCTCTGATCTGTGAGAATTAATTACTAATTCTCTATTTTCATAATTAGTTATAGTTAAATACCTTTCGTAAGGTATAATATGATGGAGTGGATCTAAATCATAAATTTTTTCTAAGGATGTAGTGGCAGCTGAAATAGTATTATTTTTTCTATATGCAATAGCTAAAATTTCCATGGCTGGAATATTTTCACTATTAAATTTTAATGCTTTATTAGCATACTTAATAGCTTTACTATATTGTTTTTCTTTTAGGAAGATATCGCCCATTTGAGAAAATGCATTGGATCTGTATTTAATTGATCTTGCAGCCCATCCAAATGTTTCTTTGGCATTTAGATTATCATGGGTTGCTTTATAAATAATTCCTGCAATATAATTTAGTGAAGGATTATAAGTATCGATGCTTAGTCCTTTATTAATTATTTCAAGTCCTTTTATATATTCTCCTTTTCTATAAAATAATTCTCCTAGATCAGATCTTGCACCTATATGATATGGGTCTTTTGATATAATTTCTATTAATTTATTTTCTGCCTCTATATATTGTCTGTAGCTAATATCTTCTCTTGCTTTTAGATAGAGTTTTTCTAAAGTGTTTTTAGATTTTAGTTTGTTATCTGTTGTAAAAGTACGAGCAATAATATTTAAGTTAGGGTCAGACATATAATGTATGTCTAAATCTTTTATTTGCACCTCAAAATGATTTTTGCTTTTATAAGGCAATTTAGTTTTGAAGACATCCATTGGCTTTAAATTAATCTCTTCAGTATAATATAATTTGTTGTCAGATATAATATGAAGCTTACTTTGTGTGTGTTTAAATGGATTTATTTTTATTATTAAAGAATCATTTGTTTTTTCAATGTTCATTGCGCCATATGGAGAAGCATCTTTAAGTCCTCCAATTTCTTTTAATGGAAACCACACTTCTTTCCATTGGTCAGAAACATATGGTTCAAAATTTACTTGAGTTATTGGATTTTCATCTTCTGATGGGGAATATTGTACTAGTAATCTTCCTGCTTGAAATTCAATATATTGTCCATCAGTATCGGTTAGTAGATCTTCCCATATTCCACCAGCTCTAGACTGTGACCAAAGCCATAATTTTTGTCCTGGGATATCTTCGTAATTTCCCCAATGTCCAAATCCATAACGATCTTTAGTATAATATCCTCCAAAAAAATCATTGTATTCACCTACTACATGATACGATTTGCTTGGCCCAAAATTATTTTGATTGTATTTTGATAGATTCCTTCCATCATTATTAAAGGGCCAGTTTTTTTCTTCTCCACTATGTTTCAAATAAGCATTTCCTGGAGTATAAAATTCAAGATCATCACGAGCCGGGGCAGCTCCTGTCATCCAATTATAATAAGATTGTTGAAGGGGAGTAGGATTGTACCATAATGCATCGGTATGAAAAGCAGACAGATTGTTTGGAAGTGTAATTTTAACTCTCCACTGCGTTCTAGAAGGCAAGTCAATATTACCTACTGTGCAGCTCACACTTCCATCATTATTTTTTTGTATTATATAGTCTACAGGTGTTGCTGTTGAAGGATGATGACCTATAATTCCAAAATTAAATTCTATACCTCCTGAAGTCCAAGGCCCACGCATTGAAATATTACGAAATTTGACTACTTCATTTCTATAAATAAATTCTTCACCAGTTGATTTTTCTATTGCACCCCATACTTTTCCCCCTAGTTCGGGTGTCACAAATACTTTGATATAATTATTTTCAAGCTCTATGACTTTAAATTTTTCTTTTGTACTATTTATCTGGTAACCGTCAAATGTAAAGTAAGGATAAATTTTAGCATTCTTTGTAAGTATAGGAATTGGATTTGGATCACTGAAATTGTAGGTGTTTAATTCTTTAAAGTATTCTGAA
>JAAZZF010000116.1 GCA_014239275.1 Flavobacteriaceae bacterium
AAATTACACTTTCTATATATTTTAAAATTTTCTCTTTTTCAGTAGAAGATTTCTCTAAAATTTGTTTAGCCTTTTTTAAAATACCTTGATCATTTGAAAGCTCTTTTAAATTAATCTTTACGTTTAAAAAAGCCCCATATATTGCAGTATAAACACATAAACAAGCAACTCCTGTATCGGATATTGAGTTTTGATTACCCTCTTTAGCTAACTTATAAATCAATGGATAACTCTCAAATGATTTTTCCATTACTCTTAAGGGGACTTGAGCAGCATAAATTGTAGCTTCATTTATTACCTGTAATCTTTCTTTTTTCTCTTTAGCTGAATTTTTAGGAAGTTTAAAAGCCTGCATTATCTTATTAAACGCGCTAGTGTCTTCATCAACTAAAAACAATAATTCTTTCCTTATAATATTAATTTTATTAGCTATCTCGCTAAATTTATCAACCTGATCTTCCCATCCTCTTTTATTAGCCGACAAGTTAGAAACCATTAGTCCAAGTGAAGTCCCCAAAGAACCAACATAAGCAGAAACGGACCCTCCACCTGGGGCAGGAGATTCTCTAGAAACTTCATCTGAGAATTCATTAGCTGTTAGATCTAAAATGCTTTGATTATCATTTATTATGCTTTTTAGGTAATATTCAATTATATTTTTTTCCGGTATAAATTTTTTAACCTGATTAAGTCCTAAAGATTCTATAGCTATATCTATTATATCAGATTCAGGTATTCCTATAGATCTATTTTGTTTTTTTAAAAAATACTTTCCTGCATCAATCATTGATTTTAATGGAATAAGGCCTACTATTTCAGATCCCGTAACTCTAACTCCTCGTTTATTTGCTTTATTAATTATCTCATCAAAAACCACATGAATGGGGGTAGCTGTTATATTGGTCAGATTCATTGAAATTTGAGAAATTCCAAATTCCTCTATATACCATCCTATTGCCTTAACATGTTTTAAAGACCCTGGAATTGTTTCAGGGTTGCCTTTTTTATCTTTTACTATTTCTCCAATAACTGGATGTCCTGTTCTTTTTATCCTTCCCTTTTCTCTTACATCAAAGGCTATAGCATTAGCTAATCTTGTAGATTTTGTATTTAGATTAACGTTATATGCAATTAAAAAGTCTCTCACTCCAACAGCAAGCGCTCCTGACTTTTTATTGAATAATTTAGTTCCATAATCAGGGAGCCATTCTTTTTTTGAAAGCTTATCTTTTAAACCTTCGTATTCTCCTGATCTAATATTTGCTAAATTTTTTCTTGTCTTATTTTTAGCAGCATGCTCGTATAAGTAAACAGGTATTTTCAATTCACTTGCAACTTGTTTAGCCAATTTATTAGCATATGGAATAAGTTCATCCAAAGAAATATTTGCAACAGGAACAAGTGGACAGACATCTGTAGCTCCAAATCTAGGATGTTCGCCTTTATGCTTAGACATATCTATTTTTTGTGAAGCAATTTTAATAGCATTAAAAGCTGCATTAATGACAGAATCAGGATCGCCAACAAATGTCATAACAGTTCTATTCGTAGCTTTTCCAGGGTCAACATTTAATAAATTGACACCTTTAGTATTTGAAATTGCGGTTGAAATAGAATTTATTATTTCCTTATCATTCCCTTCAGAAAAATTTGGCACACATTCAACAATTTGAGTCATAAATTCAATAATTAATTATTATAAACCTTGCCTCTTTTACAAATAAAAGATGGTTTGATTTTTCCTTGATTATACAATATCTCCTTGTAATCTGAAATATTAAATCCAATAAAATCCGCAATTTTATTTTTTTCTATTACTCCTCTATCTTTAAGCCCTAGTGCATTGGCTGCTCTAAAAGATATAGCAGAAAACACTTCTGCATTAGTAAGTTTTTCACTCGCAGCTATAATAGAGGCTTGTGTCAATAGATCACCCATAGGAGCTGATCCAGGATTCCAGTCTGTAGCTATTGCTAAACAGCACCCATGATCTAAAATTTTTCTTGCTGGCGCAAAAGGCAATCCAATACCTATACTACACCCAGGCAAGACTACTGCTGAAGTTTTAGATTTCGAAAGATATTTTATTTCTGTTTCATTTATTACTTCTAAATGATCAACGCTTATAGAATTGCTATCAACTGCTACATTTAGTCCACCATTAGTAAATTGATTCCCATGAACCAAAGTATCAAATCCCTTTTCATTTGCTAATTTTAAAAATGCCTTTGCTTCTTTAACATTAAACGCATCTTTTTCAATAAAAATATCTACTCTATTCGATAATTTATCTTTTTTAATTAAAGGCAATAGATCATTTATTATAGAGCTTAAATACTTTTCAGATGATATGTCTGCATTTTTGGGCGGCACATGTGCTGCTAAACATGTACTGACTAAATCGTAAGGATTACTAGTGTCTATATCATTAATAATTTGCAACATTCTTATTTCATTTTCAAAATCTTTCCCATACCCACTTTTAACTTCACATGTCAAAACACCTTCTGAAAAATGTCTATTAAGCCTATTTTCCGTTAGCTCTTTTAATTCATCATAGCTGGATAATGCAGTTTTTTCCATAGTATCATAAATTCCTCCTCCCTCAGAAAGAATTTGCTGATAAGATATCCCTTCATTTTTTTTTGAATATTCATTCGCTCTTGATCCAGCAAAACAAACATGAGTATGACAATCAATAAATCCAGGCAATAAAACATGAGGAGAAGTGATTTCAAAAACCTCATCACACTGATTTGTTAAAAGTGAAAATTTCCCGATTTCAATAATTAATTCTTTTTCAACTATAATACCACCATCATAAATTATTTCTAAATCTTTTTCAGAAATTGGTCCATTCAAAGGAAGATTTGACATCGTAATTATTTGCGTAAAAGGTCCAAAAAGAGTTCTCAATTTTATATTTCTAAGTTAAACTTGTTTAAATTATCATTTGCATTACTATATCCAGCATCACTATGTCTAATTATTCCAAGTGCTGGATCATTATATAAAACTCTTTTTATACAAGACTCCGCTCGATCACTTCCATCAGCTAAAATCACCATACCTGCATGCTGTGAATATCCCATTCCTACTCCACCTCCATGATGAAATGAAACCCAAGTTGCTCCTCCAGCAGTATTGGCCATTAAATTTAATAATGGCCAGTCTGAAACAGCATCTGATCCATCAAGCATTCCTTCAGTTTCACGATTTGGAGAAGCTACTGATCCACAATCCAAATGGTCTCTGCCTATTACAATTGGAGCGGATATTTTTCCTTTTTTAACCAAATTATTGAAGATTAATCCAGCTTTTTCTCTTTCACCCATGCCCAACCAACATATCCTGCAGGGCAATCCTTGAAATTTGACTTTTTTTCTTGCTTCTCCAAGCCACCTTATCATATTTTTATTTTCAGGAAATGCTTCAATTAAGGCTTTATCAGTAGTGTAAATATCCTCAGGATTTCCAGATAAGGCTGCCCATCTAAATGGTCCTTTTCCCTCACAAAATAATGGTCTAATATAGTCAGGGACAAAACCATTAAAATCAAACGCATTTTTAGCCCCTCCTTGTTTTGCAAATTCTCTTAAATTATTTCCATAATCAAAAGTAATTGCGCCCATTGATTTCATTTTAAGCATAAAATTAACATGTCTGGCCATACTCTTTAGAGAGAGATCTTTATATTCTGAAGGATTATCCTGTCTTAAATTAATTGCATCTTCTAGTGTTATTCCGTTAGGAACATAACCATTAATTGGATCATGTGCAGATGTTTGATCAGTTAAAATATCTGGAATAATATTGTCTTTTAAAAGTTTCTCCAGCATATCTCCAACATCACTTACCAAGCCTACTGAAATGTTTTTCCCTTTTAATTTAGCTTCCATAACTATATCTCTAGCCTCTTCATAGGAGTATGTCATTTTATCAATATAATTTGTAGCTAACCTCTTCTCAATTCTTTTAGGATCAATATCTGCTCCCAAAAATGTTGCGCCTGCCATTGTTGCTGCAAGTGGTTGAGCGCCACCCATGCCTCCTAGTCCTCCAGAAACTAACAATTTATTTCTTAACGAACCTTTAAAATGTTGATTAGCACATGAAACAAATGTTTCATATGTTCCTTGCAATATCCCTTGTGTCCCAATATAAATCCAACTTCCTGCTGTCATTTGACCATACATGATTAATCCATTCTTTTTTAATTTGTCAAATTCTTCCCAAGTAGCCCATGCAGGGACCAAATTTGAATTTGCAATTAAAACCCTTGGAGCTTCACTATGAGTTCTTACTTTTCCAACTGGTTTCCCTGATTGAACAAGTAAACTTTCATCATTTTCTAAATCCAAAAGCATCTTAATTATTTTTTCCACCGATTCAACATTTCTGGCAGCTTGCCCAGATCCTCCATAGACTATAAGGTTACTAGGGTCTTCAGCCACATCTGCATTTAGATTATTTAGTAGCATCCTTAACGGAGCTTCTGTCTGCCAACTTTTAGCATTTAATTTATTTCCAGTTGGGGAAAAATAGTTTGGATGATTTGCATATTTTTTTAAAAAAGATGTGTAATCCATAATTATTATAAGGTTATTTCAATTAATTTTTTTGATTTAATAATCTCAATTGCATTATCAATATCACTTGTAAATATTCTATCTTTTTCACAATGTTTGATTTTAGATCGAATATAATTGTAACATTTATCAATCTTTAATCCTGATTTTAAAGGATTATAAAAATCTAATGCTTGAACAGAACAAAGAAGTTCAATCGCTAAAATTTTTTCTAAATTTTCAATAACTCTTAAAAACTTAACCGCGCCAATTGAACCCATACTAACATGATCTTCTTGTCCTAAAGATGTAGTTATAGAGTCTGCACTTGCAGGAAAACATAAATTCTTATTTTCACTTGACAAGGCTGCTGTAGTATATTGCAATATCATAAACCCTGAATTTACTCCACTATTATTAATTAAAAATTTTGGGACAATCTCATTTCCTTTAAGCATTAAATATATTCTTCTGTCTGAAATATTCCCTATTTCTGAAGCGGCTATTACAGCATAGTCTATAGGAATTGCTATAGGTTGACCATGAAAATTTCCTCCACTAATAATTTCATTCTCATCTATTACTATTGGATTGTCTGTAACTGAGTTTAATTCTATTTCTAATATTTCATTTAGGTGAAAGTACGCATCCCAACTTGCACCATGAACTTGAGGAATACACCTTATAGAATAAGGGTCTTGAACTCTATCACAATTTTTGTGAGATTCTAATATTTCAGAACCTTTCAATAAATCTCTAATGGTATTAGTCACCATTAAAGAACCTTTAAATGGTCTTAATTTTTGAATTTTTTGACTAAATGGCTTTATAGAGCCTTGAACACTTTCCAAGCTAAAGGCTGAAATAATATCTGCATTAATTAAACAGTTTTTAAATTTTTCTAAAGCATAACAAGCATATGCAGAAATAAACTGAGTGCCATTAATAAGTGCTAAACCTTCCTTTTCCTTTAAAACTATGAGGGCTTTTTTTTCTTTTTCTAAAGCTTCTTTAGTTTTTACTTTTTTCCCTTTATACATAACTTCCCCCAATCCTATTAACGGAAGGAATAGATGAGCCAAAGGAGCTAAATCTCCAGACGCCCCAACGGAACCCTGTGATGGTATAATTGGAATAATATTTTTTTCAATATGCCAACAAATTCTTTTAATTACTTCAATGCTTATTCCGGAAAAACCCTTACATAAAGAATGTACTTTTAAAATCATCATAAGCTTGGAAATTTCTATAGGCGCATTATCTCCAACTCCTACTGCATGACTTTTTAATAAGTTTTCTTGTAGTAATTTTGAATCACTATCAGAAATTTTGGTATTACATAATTCCCCTATGCCAGTATTAACTCCATATATTATGCTAGATGACTCTAAAACATTTAATATACTTTGTCTAGATTTATTTATTTTTTTTATTTCTTCATCCCCAATTTCACAAATCAATTTGTCTTCTAAAATACTCTGCGCTAATTGACAAGTAAGTTTATCCCTCCCGTATAAAAATTTCTTTAAAGACATATTAAAATAAAGTTTATTAAATATACAAATTCTGGACTTGAATGAAATTGTTTTATTAACTTTAAAACAACTCATTTAATTCTAAAATCATGAATAAATTATCTAAAAATAGCATCCCCAAACTTGGACGAAAAATCAATCAATTAAAGAAGAAAATTTCAAGAAATGAAATTAATGGGGACATGGAAAAAGTGGAGTTTAGAAAAATGCGAATTAAAAAAATTCAGAATCAGATAGATGAGATTCTTAAAAAGAAAAAAAAGAAAACATTATGAAAAAAATATTAGTAATTCTAACCCTTATCTTTTTAACTAATTCCTCAGAATTATTAGCACAATCAATTCAATGGAATAATGATGAAAGTGGATTTTATAGAATTCAGGACAATGAATTAATACTTCATAGTACAAATGGAGATAAAGAAATTGTTATAATAAGTAAAAAAGATTTATCACCAATCAATTCCACCCCTCTCAAGCTAAAAGGATATCAATTTTCAATTGATAGAAACAAAGTATTAATTTTTACTAATACAAAAAGGGTATGGAGACAAGAAACAAAAGGAGATTATTGGATTTTAGACTTAAATAACAAAAAATTAACAAAACTTGGAAAGGGATTACCAGAATCTAGTTTAATGTTCGCAAAATTTTCTCCAGACGGAAACAATGTCGCTTATGTTGGTAAAGAAAATACAAATAAAGTAAGAAATAGCACTACTAATACAAATATCTTTATTGAAAATTTATCGAATAATCAAATTAAAAAACTCACAAGTTCAAATGGAACAAAAAAACTAATTAATGGAACTTTTGATTGGGCATATGAGGAAGAATTTAGTTGTAGAGATGGATTCTTTTTTAACAATTCTGGAACTAAGATTGCATTTTGGCAAATTAATGCAAACCAAGTTAAAGATTTTTATATGATAAATAATACTGATTCTATCTATTCATTTAATGTTCCAGTAGAATATCCAAAAGTTGGACAAAATCCTTCTCCTGCTAAAATTGGAATAATCGATTTAATAAATAATAACTCAATCACTTGGATAAAAATTCCAGGAGCACCTAATAATAATTATTTGCCAAGAATGACTTGGTCACCAAATTCCGATGAATTATTTATTCAACAACTTAATCATAAACAAAATCACAGTAAATTATTCATTGCAAATACATCAACAGGTTCAACAAAATTATTAATGGAAGAAAAAGATAATGCTTGGGTTGATGTTAGAAGCTCTTGGCCAAATCAAGTTCAAGCTGGATGGAAATTTATTAATAAAGGAAAAGAATTTTTATATACTACTGAAAAAGATGGATGGTCTCATGTTTATAGATTCAATATCAATACAAAAAAAGAGTATTTAATTACAAAAGGAGAATATGATGTGCTACAGACTCTAGCAGTAGATGAAAAATCAAAACTACTATATTTTATTGCCTCTCCAAATAATGCAACTCAACGATATCTGTATAAAGTTAGTCTTGACGGAAAAGGAAAACTTGAAATGGTAACACCAAATGAATTAGAAGGATCACATAATTACCAAATTAGTCCTAAAGCAAATTTTGCCTTTCACAAATTTTCAAATTACTACACAAAACCAATGAGTCAATTAATTCGACTTCCTTCACATAATTCTATAAATAAAAGGGAAAGCATATCTGAAAAATTTAATCCTTCACTAAAAGATAATCATCCATTAAATTTCTTTCAAATTACAACAGTTGATAATGTAACAATGGATGGATGGATTGTCAAACCAAAAAATATGGATCCAAATAAAAAATATCCTATTTTATTTTATTTCTATAGTGAACCAGCAGGAACAACAGCTGTTGATAGATATGGTGTTGGAAACACTAGACTTTATAATGGTGACTTAAGAGAAGACGGCTACGTATATGTATCCTTTGATGGAAGAGGAACACCCTCACCTAAAGGAAGAGCTTGGAGAAAAGCAATATATAGAAACATAGGTAAAATAAACGTTCGAGATATGGGAATGGGAGCATTAGAAGTTTTTAAAAAATTTGATTTTGTAGACACTACAAGAGTAGCTGTTCATGGATGGAGTGGTGGTGGTTCAGCTACCCTAAATTGTTTGTTTCAATACCCAAACATTTTTCATACTGGAATTGCAGTTGCGGCAGTTGCCAACCAACTCACATATGATAACATCTATCAAGAACGATACATGGGAATACCTTCAGAAACCAAACAAGATTTTATTGATGGTTCTCCGATAACACACGCAAAAAATTTTAAAGGAAACCTCTTGTATATGCATGGAACAGCAGATGATAACGTACACTATCAAAATGCAGAAATGCTTATAAACGAATTAATAAAACACAAAAAAGTATTTTATTTTATGGCTTATCCTAACAGATCACATGGCATTCGAGAAGATAATGCTTATCCTCACGTCGCTATGATGTTTACAGATTTTCTAAGAAAAAATTGTCTTCCTGGGGGAAAATAATTTTATTAATTTAAACTATAGTTAATAGGATTTATATACAATAATCATAATTAATATTTTAATAGTTGTTATATAATTATACTAAAGAATTTCGTTATAATTTAAAACTTGCATCCCCTGTCATGTTAGGAATGGTAGGGCATATGACTGTTGCTTTCGCTGATAATGTAATGGTAGGTCAACTGGGTGCAGCAGAATTAGCAGCAGTTTCTTTAGGCAATAGCTTTTTCTTTCTAGCAATGTCTTTAGCAATAGGCTTTGCAACAGCAATTACTCCAATTGTTGCAGAAGCAGATTCTTCAAAAAATATAATGGGAGTTAAAGATGCTCTTAAGCATGGTTTAATATTGTGCTCTATTATGGGAATTTCTCTTTACTTGTTACTGATGCTAGTAAAGCCAATAATGTTTAAAATGAATCAGCCACTTGAGGTTGTTAAATTAGCAATCCCATACCTAAATTTTATTGCTCTATCTATAATTCCACTAATTATTTTTGAAGCATTAAAAAGGTTTTCTGACGGATTATCTAATACAAAATATCCTATGTATGCTACTATTTTGGCTAACGTAATAAACATTACGCTTAATTATCTATTAATATTTGGACACTTTGGATTTCCAAAATTAGGTATAACTGGAGCTGCAATTGGAACTTTAGTTTCAAGAATTGTTATGGCACTTTTCTTATGGATTATTTTTATCAATAAAGAAAAATTCAAGCAATACATTTTTAATTTAAATTTTAAGATACTAGATAATTCAATTTTTAAAAAAATAATTAATCTAGGGTTCCCTTCTGCATTACAGATGCTTTTTGAAGTAGGAATATTTACTAGCGCAATTTGGATTAGCGGTGTGCTGGGTAAAAATTTTCAAGCTGCAAATCAAATAGCTTTCAATTTATCAGCAATGACATTTATGATAGGTGTTGGATTAAATGTAGCGGCAATGATTAGGGTAGGAAATCAAAAAGGATTAGCTGATTTTATTTCATTAAGAAGGATTGCATTTTCTATTTTTTTGTTAGTTATATTAATTGAAATAGTTTTTGCCTTTATGTTTTTTACATTAAGAGATTGGCTACCCACACTATATCTTGATACGGGAAATATCGCAAAAATAATAGAAAATCAAGAAGTAATTATGATAGCTTCTGAACTATTAATAATTGTAGCTCTGTTTCAAATTTTTGATGGATTACAAGTAGTTATATTAGGGGCATTGAGAGGAATGCAGGATGTTAAAATTCCTACACTAATGACTTTTATAGCATATTGGTTAATAGGATTCCCAATATGTTATTATTTGGGACTTTACACTCCCTTGAAAAGTACAGGCATATGGATCGGATTACTTTCAGGACTAGCTTCCGCTTCAGTTATGCTATATATAAGATTCGACTATTTGACTAAAAAATTAATAGCTAAAAATAATAGTCATTAAATCCAAATATCATTTTCAGCAGTTAATTCACTTGTTTCTGAGTCACCAGTATTGACAACATCTCTGGGTTCAATTAATAAGATTTTTGCTTCATTTTCTGCGCATGGTTTGTGTTCTAATCCTTTTGGAACAACATACATTTCACCCTCTTTTAAATCAACATGGCCTTCTCTAAATTTTATTTTTAAATTTCCTTCTAATACAACAAATGTCTCGTCGGTGTCATTATGACAATGCCACTGAAAATCTCCTTTAATTTTAGCAAGTTTAAATTGATAATCATTCATTTCGGCAATGACTTTTGGTGACCAATAGTCATTGAATAAACTATACTTCTGTTTAAAATTAATTGCTTTGAAGTTCATATTATTTTTTTAATACAATATATTAAAATTATGAGTCATAATTTTTATATAAATTTGTCAAAAAAAAATTATGGCAGGCTCACATCTCTCATTTAGATCTGGAAACCCAGCATTGGGTTCAAGCACATTTAAAGAAACAGAAGGCATTAATAGAAGTTCAACCGGACCTTTAATAAAAGAAGACTTTATGACAATAAAAGGAACAGTTGACAAAACTGCTATTTCCTTACTTCTGATGTTATGCGCAGGCTATTTTTCATATTTTGAAAATTCAATTATATATATGGCTATTGGCGGAATAGGTGGTTTTATTGTAGCGTTAATTACAATTTTTAAAAGACATTGGTCTCCAATTACAGTTCCTCTTTATGCCATCCTTGAAGGATTATTGTTAGGAGGCATCTCATTTATGTATAATCAACTTTATGACGGAATCGTTTTTAATGCAATAATGCTAACTATCTCTATTTTAATTTCTTTACTATTTGCATATCGATCAGGAGTAATTAAAGCAACTGAAAATTTTAAGCTTGGTGTTTTTGCTGCTACTGGAGGTATTTTCTTATTATATATATTTTCATTTATAGCTAGTTTTTTTGGAGCAGGATTCTCCTTTTTAGATCCAACTAATGCATCATTATTTAGTATTGGAGTAAGCCTATTTATTGTAGTAATAGCATCACTAAATTTAGTATTAGATTTTGATTTTATTGAAGAGGGAGCTGAAAAAGGAGCTCCAAAATATATGGAATGGTATGGTGCCTTTGGGCTTTTAGTTACTCTGGTTTGGCTATACCTTGAAATTTTAAGATTATTAGCAAAATTAAATTCAAGAAAATAAATATTTAGTTTTTCTAAAATTTATTAATAAAAAAACCTTCAATTTCTTGAAGGTTTTTTTATGTGCATAATTTCTTAGAAAATTTATTCTTCGTGTTCTTCTTCATCTGAATCTGATTCTTCTGCAAGTGAACCAAGCAGTCCTCCTGCATCAAAATAATCCCCACCTGAAATAATAAGACCATCTTTAAAATCCCAAGTATGATATGATATTAGCTCCCAACTTTTCCCAGTAGCAGAGTGAACTCCAGTCCAAGTTCCATATGATCTTACACTTCCATCTGGAATACCAGTTTCAGCTAAAACACCAGGCAAATAATTGGTAGGTGTATAAACAACATCTTCCATTGCATCATGCCATCCTTTAAGATATTCTCCGAATCCTTCTTTCCCAATTCTAGCAGAACCATGAAACGCTGGTTGCCAATCCATATCTTCATGGACTAGGTCAAGTTGAGCTTGAAGGTCAGCTTCTGTACCTTGAAGAGCTAGAAGAGTTTTTGCAGATTCCACATTAGCTGCATAATCTGGGTGATTCCCTTGAGAACAAGAAATAAAAATGCTTACTAAAGCAATTAATAAAATTTTTTTCATTTTAAAATAGTTTAACGTTAATAATCATCAATATAATGATAAGTTTATTAAATATGCCTTTACATTGATCTAATTACAGTATTTTTAAATTCTAAAATATTGTATGGATACTTTAAGTCATGCTCTTTATGGTAAAGGGTTTTTTGGATACAGAAAATATAGATGGTTCTCTTTCCTTTTTGGAGCCCTGCCAGATTTATTCTCCTTTGGTTTATATTTCCTATATATTCTATTTTTAAATAATGACAAACTTAATTTTGGAAACCCTTCCAATGATACCATTCCTTATTGGGTATATGATTTATATGACTTTTCTCATAGCATTGTCATCGCTTTTATTTTTATAGGGATTGCTTATAAAATAAATAAGGATTTTGCCTTTCCAATGTTAGCATGGCCTTCTCATATTATTTTAGATTTTTTTACACATAGTATTGAATTTTTTCCAACTCCTATTTTTTGGCCAGTTTCTGATTTTAAGTTTGATGGCATTCCTTGGTCTACCCCATCTATACTAATAATAAATGTGATCTGCATATTTTTATTATTTGTATATAGAAAAAAGAAAAAAAACATTAAAATTTAATTATGCAACGAATCACTTTATTCCTTTTATTATTTTTTCAATTCTCCTTCTCACAAAATATTTTAGAATTAAAAAATAGAGCCACTATTATTAAAGAAATTCAAAAAGACAGGATTGAAAATTTGCTTCCCAGTCTAATGAAAGAGACTGGAATTGATATGTGGATAATTATCACTAGAGAATATAATGAAGACCCTATAATTAAAACATTTTTGCCTCCTACTTGGTTAAATGCAAGAAGAAGAACAATATTGGTTTTTTATCATAATTCAATTAGTGATAAAGTGGAGGCAGCTGCAATTTCAAGATATAATTTTGGAGAAAACATTCCTTCTATTTGGAATAAAGAAAAAACTCCCAATCAATTTGAGGCATTATATAATTACATTTCTGAAAAAGCACCAAACAAAATTGGATTAAATTTTTCTGAAAATTTTGCCCTAATTGATGGCATATCAAAAACTGATTTTGATTTGTTTTACAACAATGCTCCAAAAAAAATGCAAGGAAAAATTGTTTCTGCTGAAAAATTAGGAATACGATGGATTGAAACTAGAACAAGTAAAGAAAAAATAATTTATAATCAACTCGTCAG
>JAAZZF010000117.1 GCA_014239275.1 Flavobacteriaceae bacterium
ATGAAAAATGCACTCTTGCCAATCCTTGCGCTGCTCATTAGTTTTTCAATAAAATCTCAAAAAATATATTCTTCCAATAAATCCTATCAGGCGGATTTAAAAGTGTTTGTCGTTAAACATGAGTATCAGGCTGATTTGAAAGTTTTTAAAGTCAATCAGTCTTACCAAGCAGAGGGCAATTCAGGATTATGGCATTTTGTTACTCAAGAGTATCTTTCCAACAAAAAAATCTTCTTTGTTGATTATCAATATCAAGCGGATTTGAAAGTTTTTTTTGTTAATTATAAGTATCAATCGGGCTGGAAAAACTCAAATAAAAAGCATTTACTCTATTAAGAATTGTCATGCTTTCAATTTGCCTAATTAATTATCTTTGCTATTGATGCAAATCTATAAATGAAGCCAAATCAACAGCTAGAAACATCTAAAAAAAATCAAATACAAAACATGTTCAACGCCATATCAATTGAATATGATTTTTTGAATAAGCTCATTACTTTTGGAAACGATATAAAATGGCGAAAAAAAGTTTATACGATTGCCAAAGAAAACAGTCCTAAAAATATTTTAGATATTGCAACAGGAACCGGAGATATAGCTTTAGAGCTTGCTAACATAGAGGGCGCAAAAATAATTGGCTTAGATATTTCTGAGAAAATGTTAGAAATAGGAAAGAAAAAAATTACTAATCAAAACCTTTCTGATAAAATAGATCTTGCTTTGGGTGATGCTGAAAATCTTAGTTATTCCAACGGCTCCTTTGATATAATAACTATTGGATTTGGGGTAAGAAATTTTCAAAACTTAATCAAAGGGCTTAACGAGAGCAAGAGAGTTTTGAAAGAAAACGGGAAATTAATAATCCTGGAAAGCTCTGTTCCTAAAAACTATATAATTAAATTTTTTTATTTATTACTTAGCAGAGCTTATGTCCCTTTTTTAGGGCTTGTTTTTTCAAAAGACAAATCAGCTTATCGTTATCTACAGAAGTCTGCAGAAACGTTTCCTAGCGGGCATGCATTTGTTGAAATTCTAAAAAATTGTGGATTTAAAAATATTCTAACTCAAAGACAAATGTTTGGGGCTGTTTCAATTTATATTGCTGAAAAACAATCATGATGTTCTGCTCTTTTAACACGGGCTTATGCACGTGTCAAACAGAGTGCTTTTTAAAGGCAAAAATTTTTCTTGTTTTGTTTCAACTTTATGACTATAAGCCTTACATTTAAAAAAAAATTTAATGAAAAGTGTTATAACCTGTGATCTAGAAGGCTTAATTGAAACTGTTAATCCTGATGGAGAAAAAGTATTTGGATACAATAAAGAAGAGCTCATTGGAAAAAAAAGGGTGTCCCTTTTTTCTCCTGGAGAAATAGTAATTCAAAATGTTGGGACGTGGCTCTCTAAGTCTATAAAAAATGGGGAATATTCAACCAAAACATATTTTTTAAATAAAGAGGGAAAGAAATTCAATGCCGCAATAAAAATTACACCAACTTTTGCTAATGGTAGAAACAACCCCCAAACCGGATACTGCGGAATTACAGTGCCTATTGATGAAGAAGTTGTTGTGCCAATCAAAATGTCTACCATTTTTATCAAGTGGGCATTTGCTATAACTAGAGGGGGCTTTACTAGCGCTTCTCTTTTCCCAATATTTGCAATTGCTGCTTTCCTTGCTGGATCTGGCGATGACCTTTTTAGTATTACATCATTAATTCTGTGTTCGTTTGGAATCGCTTTTTTACATGTTTCCGCTAATGTATTTAATGATTATTTTGATGTCAAAGACGGCACTGACGATGCTAACACTGAATATTTTAACGCCGGCTTAAACTCAACTGTTTTGGAAGGTGCTCAGCTTTCAGGAGGAAGCAGGGCTATAGAGTTAGGATTAATTTCTTTGCCTGGAACTCTTTCTCTTGCTAGAAAAATGCTTTTTTCTGCTTTTTTAATTGCCTCGGCGCTTTTAATTAATACTTATTTTGTTACAGGCGAATTTTCTAATGCAACTAATGCATTAATTATAGGAATTCTTGGGGGACTCCTTGGTTATTTCTACACGGCTCGACCTATTAGGCTAGCCTCAAGGAGAGGTCTAGGTGAAATTGCTGTTTTTCTTGCCTTTGGACCTCTTCTAACTTTAGGAGCATATTTTGCCATTGCAAGCTCCACAATTGAATTATTCTCTAAGGAATTTTTTAATGCTATTTACCTTGGGATTCCATTTGGGTTTTTGACCACTAACATTTTATTTATAAATCAATTTCCTGATACTGTAGGTGATGCCAAGACTGGAAAAAATCATTTAGTAGTAACATATGGCAAAAAATTTTCTAGATGGATTTATTTGTTTTTTCTTGTTTCTGCCTTTATTAGCTCCTTCTTTTTAGCTGATCTTTTTAAAGGAAATTTAATCTATTTTAATGAGGCTGCTTTTTTGATTGGAAATGGACTTTTGTTTCTTTATGGGCTCAGTGCTTTTATCAATTTATTTAAAAACTATAACTCTAGGGATTTGATCTTTTCTAATTTAAAAACAATTTATCTCCAAATATTTTTTGGGCTTTTCTATGTGATAATTTTGAATTTCTTTTTTATATAGGCGTTAAATGAATCAAACCAAAGAGGAAGAGTTCTGGAATACATTAACACATTTTGTAGGATTAATTTTTAGCTTAATTGGTCTGCCTATTCTCCTATATTATGATAAAGGGCTAACTGAGTTTAGTGTTCAGGGTATTCTTTTTTTTGCGTTCGGACTAATTTGTGTATACACTGCTTCAACCCTGTACCATTCCACTTCTAATATTGAACTAAAAAAAAAATTTAGAGTTTTTGACCATATAAGCATTTTTTATTTGATAGCTGGCTCTTATGCTCCTGTTTGCTTAATTACCCTATATGATAGCTCTGGCATTAAAATTTTCGCCTACGTAATTATTCTTGCATTATTAGGCACTCTTATGAAGATTTTTTTTACTGGAAAATTTGATAAGGCTTTTCTCCTCTTTTATTTATGCATGGGCTGGTTAATCATTCTAGATTTTGATTCTGTTGTAAGCCTAATTCCATTTAATGGAATTCTATTGTTAGTATTAAGTGGATTGCTTTATTCTGTTGGAACCATTTTTTATAGTCTTCAAAATATGAAATACTCCCATGCTATATGGCACCTTTTTGTTTTGGGAGGAAGCGCCTCTCATTATTTTGTAGTGTTATTTTATGTTATATAGGTTTTCTTTGTGCTTTAAAAAACTATATATTTATATTAATGTCCAGAAATAAGTCTAGAAGATCCTTTATTAAAAAGTCCTCCTTAGGCCTTGCCTGTTCCTTAATTGAGCCTGTCTATCCTTTCCGTTCTAATAATTTAGAAAAAGAAACCATTGGTCATGGAGACTTTCAATTTAGCTTAGATAAAGATTGGGGCGTTCAAAACCCAAATGACTATCCTGTAAGCCATTGTCATGAAATGGTTTTAGACTCTAAAAATAGAATTGTCTTAACCACAACCCATCCAAGAAATAATGTTTTAATTTATGATAGATCAGGAAAAATTGTTGATTCCTGGAGTGTCGGCTATAATGGGGCGCACGGGCTAACAATTAATAATGAAGGAGGTGAAGATTTTTTGTACATCACTGATCCTGATTCACATAAACTTTGTAAAACCACGCTAAAAGGGGAAATTGTCTTAGAAATAAATGTCCCTTCTGAAATTCCTGATTATAAAACGCCCTCTCAATTCAAGCCTACAGAAACTGCAATTTCTCCAAATGGAGATATCTATGTTTGTGATGGCTATGGGCTTGATTATATTATACAATATGATCAATTCGGAAATTATATTCGACATTTTGGAGGTCATGGCAACGGAGACCAATTATTTGATTGCTGTCATGGAATCGCTATAGATAAAAGGGGGAAGGCGGCTCCTACATTATTAATAACTTCTAGAAGTAAAAATGAATTTAAAAGGTTTAGTCTAGATGGTAAATGGATAGAAACTATTAGTATGCCCGGATGTTATATATGCAGGCCAGTTATAAAAGATGATTATCTTCTGTTTGCAGTAATTGTTACAAAAGATTGGGGTGTTTATGACGGCATGCTGGCTGTGTTAGATAAGAACAATAAAGTCGTTTCTTTTCCCGGAGGAAGCGCTCCTGTTTACAATAATGATAGGCTTCTTAGCCCTATCTATGATCAAAAAAGTTTTAAAAACCCCCATGATATTTGTATTGATGATGAATGGAACCTCTATGTCCCTCAATGGAATTCAGGAAAAACATACCCCAATAAGTTAAGCCGTATATAGTTTGTTTATGTATAAATGCCTATTACTTTTTTTGCCCTTAGTTATGCTTTCTCAGAAATACGAAACTCAAAAATATAACGTCATTAAAACAATGGATAATTTTGAAATAAGATATTATCCCCCCACAATCAAAGCAAAGGTTAGCTCTAGTCGAAATTTTTCAAAACTGTTTCAATATATAAGGGGTAATAACGAAAAAAAGGAAAAGATTGCGATGACTACTCCAGTTTATATGAGCAAAAAAGAAGAAAAGATTACAATGGAGTTTGTTATGCCATCTAAATACTCTGAAAAAAATATGGTTCAGCCAAATGATAAAGACATTGTTGTGTACCGTTCAACGCCTGGCTATTATGCTTCTATAGCTTTTGGAGGATATGCTAGTGTTAAAAAAGTTAATCACTATTATGACCTGCTTTTAAATAAAATTAAAGAAAGAAAGCTAAAAGTTCTTGGAAAGGAGCCAATTTCCCTTTCATACAATAGTCCTTATAAAGTATTCAATAGGCGTAATGAAGTACTAATAGAAATTGAATATACAGAAAATTAAATCTTATAAATCTTTTGTATTTTTAGTTTTATTCATTTCTCAATATATGACCAAAACATATTCAAAAAAAATATTTTTTCCTGTTTTATTCCTCTTTATATGGTGTCAGAGTTGTGATAATTCGCGAAAAAACATCCCTGTTTCCCCTGGCTATGAGTTAGTTGTAGAAAAACTACAAGATGCGATAGATTATGAGATAAAAAGCAAAGATTTAAACGCAATTTCAATAGCATTGGTAAATGATCAAACGGTTGTTTGGGCTCATGGCTTTGGCTATGAAGACCCCAAGAATTTAATTCCTGCAGATGCAAATACTGTCTATAGGGTTGGATCTGTATCAAAACTTTTTACAGATATGGCCATTATGCAAAAAGTTGAAAAAAAGGAGCTTGATCTTGATGCGCCTATTCAAAAATACTTGCCAGATTTCACTCCAAATAACCCATACGATATTTCTATAACTCTAAGACAATTAATGTCTCATCGTTCCGGATTAATTAGAGAGCCAAAAAAAGGAAACTACTTCGCTGATGACGAAGTTTCTTTAAAAGCAACTGTTGAAAGTGTCGTTGGATCTACCCTAGTTCATCCTCCTGAAAGCAAAACAAAGTATTCAAACGCAGCAATTGCAGTGGCTGGATATACCCTGGAATCCGTTTATAAAACTCCTTATGTAGACTATATGAAAAAGAATGTTTTGGAAAAAATAGGAATGTCTAATAGTTCTTTTGCTCCAAATAAAGAAATTCATTCAAAGCTAGCAAAAGCTAAAATGTGGAGTTATGATGGCCGTGAATTCCCTGCTCCAACATTTGAGCTAGGGATGATTCCAGCTGGTAGCCTTTATGCTCCTGTCACTGATCTAGCAAAATTTTTAAAACTACTGTTCTCTAATGGCGTTGGAGAAAGGGGAATTGTAATTAGTCCTGAAACCTTTAAAGAGATGGTTACTCCCCAGTTTGGAGGAGACTATAATCGTGGCTATGGAATTGGCTTTGCGTTGTCAAAACATAAGGGCTATCAAAAAATTGGCCATGGTGGAGCAATTTATGGGTTTTCCACTCAGCTTTCTGCTTTGCCCGAAATAAAGTTTGGTGTTGTTACAGCCTCTTCAGTTGATATTACTAATTCTATTACTACTAAGCTTTCAAATTATGCTTTAGACCTTTTGATTGCGCATAAGAAAAATGAGTCTTTGCCTAATTATAAAAAAACTTCTCCGATCTCTAGAAAACTGGCTGAAACATTTGTTGGTCACTATGTTCAAAATAATGCCAGTATTGATATCGTGCTTAGGGGAGATCAAACGATTCTTGTCACAGATTTTTTTGAAGTTCCTCTTCAAAAAGATGATGACGGAATAATCGCAGATGGTCGACTCGTTCAAGATGCGTTTAAAATTGAAAAAATTGAAGATGACTTATTGGTAAACGGGCAAAAATATTTTAAGAAAAACAAACTTAAGAGCGTCCCCATTCCAAAAGGCTGGGAAGGTCTTATTGGAGAATATGGCTGGGATCATAATGTTCTCTTTGTTTACGAAGACATGGGTGATTTATGGCTTTTAATTGAATGGATTGAAAAAGACAAATTGTCTCTTCTTGAGGGAGATTTGTTTGCTTTTCCTAAAAATTCTGGAATGTATCATGGTGAGACGCTTGAATTTAAACGAGGAAAAGACGGAATAGCAACTGAAGTTGCCGTTTTAAACGGCCCTGTTTTTAAACGCCTAAATCTTTGGGGGTCAGCATCTGAAACGTTTAAAATCGTTCCAACAAAATCCATAGATGAATTGCGGGGCCTTGCGTTAAATTCTAGCCCTCCTGTCGAAAAACAAAATTTTAAAAAAATTGACCTTATCGAGCTCAAGGACTTTGATGAAACAATAAAATATGATATTCGATATGCGGGCACAAACAATTTTATGAGTAATAAGTTTTATTCTCAAGCAGGCGCATATATGCAAAGACCAGCTGCTGAAGCATTGATTAGGGCTCATCAAAAATTGAATTTGCTCGGCTATGGTCTGCTTATCCACGATGCTTATCGCCCTTGGTATGTCACAAAAATGTTTTGGGACGCAACGCCAGATGATAAAAAAATTTTTGTAGCGAATCCTCAGGACGGTTCTAGACATAATCGTGGCTGTGCTGTTGACCTTACTTTATATGAATTAAAAACAGGAAAAGTAATAGAAATGGTTGGTGGCTATGATGAAATGACTAGTCGGTCATTTCCTAATTATTATGGCGGAACATCTGAACAGCGTTGGCATAGAAAGTTATTACGTGAGACGATGGAATCAGAAGGTTTTAACGTATATGATTATGAATGGTGGCATTTCGATTATAAAGACTGGAGGCAATATCCAATAGCAAATACCCGGTTTGAAGACCTTTCGATTAAAAAGTAACTCTTTTATAAATTAGTTCTGAATCTCTTTTTTAAAATTAATTTTTGGATCCATAATTTCTAAGATTAACTTTTTTAAATTTTTTTCAAAATCGTCAACTTTCCTTTTGTCGATCAAATGATCCATTTCTTTTCCTGATTGTCTGACTCCAAATTTCATAAACCCTTTTCTTAAATCTCTAAAAGAAATCAGTCCAGCTTCTATATTGTCGCATTTCGGAAAGTTTTTAAAATACATAAGGGCATAACACATTAACTGCATAGATTTTGTGTTGATTACATCAAGGCAAAAATCTATGTCTTTTATAGCCACTTCATTGGGTCGGACAACCCCCGTTTTATAATCTATTATTCTAGCTGTCCCGTTTCTTATGTCTATTCTGTCTACAACCCCTCTTAATTGTACAGGATTATCTAGTCCTTTAATTTTTAATTCACAGTTCATTTTTGCTTCTAAGGCAACAAGCTCTATTTCATTTCCTGAATCAATGTCCTTTATCTCATTTTTAATTAATGTGGAAATTCCATTTTTTATTACTTCATAAATAATTAAAGTCTTTCCTTTTTTAAGCTTCTTAAATCCATTGTTAAAAAAAGCTCCTTTAATTTTTTCTTCAATGACAGATTCAGCTTTTAACATGTCTCTTTTCTTGATTTTTTTCCCTATTAAAGGTCTGTAGATCTCTTCTATTGACTGGTGAAAAACAAGTCCAATAACTCTGGGGCTTATTTTATCTTCCTCGAAATCATAAATATTTAAAAGCGTTTTGTAATAAAATTCTTCTTGGTTTTTTATATACTGTTCTAACGTAGAGGGAGAGAAGCCTTTTTGGGCTAATTCATTCAATTTTGTTATCGCTGCTGGCGATTTTTCTAAAATAAAATCCTTTTTTTCTGTGAAAATTTTTGAGCTATTTTTTTGAACAACTATCGGATGTTTTTCTTCAAACTCAATTTGATGAATAAACCTGCTTTTTTCGCCGCCCATAACTCCTTCGTTATAGTTATTATAAATCAAATAAATGTTTTTTGCCCTTTTAATAAGTCTATAAAAATGGTATGTATAAATAGCGTCTCTTTCGCTATAAGTTAAAAGGCTGTGCTTCTTTCTTAAATCATATGGGATTAATGAGCTGTGCATTTTTCCTTTTGGAAGCGTCCCCTCATTAACAGAGGTTATTATTACATTCTCAAAATCAAGGGCTCTAGACTCTAAAAGGCCCATGATTTGGACTTTTGCATCTTCATTATTCTCAAAGCTTAAGGCTACATTTTCCAGAGATGAAAAAAGTACACTTTTTAAAATTTTTAAATCCTTAAAAAAAGAAAACTTGTTTATTAAACACTCCGTCTCTTCTAAGGATTTTATACAATGTTCTGTATGAAGAAAATCTATTGACCCTTTTTTTGATTTTGCGCTTATGTATATTAGGAGTTCTTTAATAGAATCAATGGCTTGTTTTGACAAATCCCAAGCTTTTAAAAGCCCTTGAATTGTTTTAAGCTGTTTTTTCTCTAGTTTTTTAAATTCCGGAAAAGCGCTCTTAAAAAGTCTCGAGATTCTTAGTTTTTTAAACCCCTGTTGAATTGTTCTCTTTTTTGAAGACTGCTGAATTTTAAAAATTTCTGAGATTAGCGTTTTAAATTCTTCTAAATTTAATTTTTTCTTAACTGTTATTTCAATGTCTTTTAAGGGCAATGTGTTATAGTTTAAAAATGGGTCTATAATAGCCTCATCCCCCAAAACAACAATAGTGTTTTTTAATTTCTTTCGATCAAAATTTGTTAGGATCCTTGAAGTCTCCATTGCTTGTCCAAGCAGCTTTGGAGTTCCTATTATGTTTATGTTTTTTGGTGTTTTATAGTCTTCTCCTTCCCATTTAAATGGATTGTTTTTAAATCTTTTCCAGCCACTCCTGTACTGCCTTATAAAAAAGGAGGCTCCGTGATCTTTGTTTTTTAAAAACTCTTTGTCAATGTCCCAATAAATTTCTCCATTGTTAAAGTCTAACAATTCTTGTATTATTAGCTCTTCGGACTTGGTTAATGCATTAAGGCCTATAAACACATGTTTTAAATTCTTGTTTGCTTCTTTATAGTGTTCTAAGTTTTCTTTTGCTTCAGCATAACACATCCCTTTTGTTCCCGTTTCATTATTTATTAATTTTTTTCGAAAAAGCGAATATAATTTTGGCAAAATTTCCCAGAATAAAGGTTTTTGTTTATCAGACAGTTCTTGTTTTGTCCAATTATTAATTTTATTAATTTCAATTAACTCCTTTAATATCAGCTGAGGGCTCAATAGGTTTTGTTCTATTGCGCTAACATCCCTTAAGAGCTTTATGCCCCATGCATTAAAATCTTCAAAGGAATCTTTTTTGGTGTTTTTGTCAAGCTCAATATAGCTTTGGTATAATGTAAAAATCAACATCTTTTCATCGACCTCATTCAGCCCAGAAATTTTAGCCATAAATGAGTTTATACTTTGAATTTCTGGAATAAAAGTTGCCTTTTCTATTTTTCTTAACAGTAATTTTTTGAAATAACCAGCAGACCTTTTATTAGGGAGGATAAAACACAGTTTATTAAGGTCCTTATTCTTAATGTCTAGATCTTCTATTACTTTTTCTAAAAAACTCATTTAGTATAAAAATAAAAAAAGCACCTAATAAAATTAGGTGCTTTTTAAATTATTAAAGAATTTTCAAATTATTCTACAACATTGAATACAACTCTTCTGTTGGCAATTCTTCCTTTTCTAGTTTTATTAGAATTTGATGGCTTGTCTTCTCCATATCCAACAGTAGAAAGTCTGTCTGATGCGATTCCTGCGTTGACAAGGAAGCCTTTAACGGCACTTGCTCTATCTTCTGAGAGTTTCTGATTAAATACTTTTGGCCCAGAAGTGTCTGTGTGTCCTTCAATAACAAAGCTTGTGGTAGGATACTTGTTCATAATTCCAACAACAATGTCAAGAATTGTAGTGACATTTTTGCCTAAATCAGCTTTGTTCAACTCAAAAGGCACTTGTGCTCCAACTGCATTTAGTTCGTCCATAACTTCTTTAGTTGGCTGTGGGCAGCCTTTATTATTAACTAGTCCTGCAACATTAGGGCATTCATCGTCCTTATCTAATACCGTGTCTCCATCTGAGTCTGGCCATGGACATCCGCTATTCTCAGCTGGTCCAGCAACATCAACACATGAGTCAACATTGTCAGCAACTCCATCGCCATCTGAATCAGGGCATCCGTTCATTTCTATAGATCCTGGTTCGTTTACACAAGCATCCTCAGAGTCTTGTGTGCCATCCCCATCCGTATCTGGACATCCATCAAACTCAACTAATCCCGGCGTATCCGGACAAGAGTCTTTGCTGTTTTCTATTCCGTCTCCATCATTATCAGGGCATCCATTGAAAGCGGGTAACCCAGGTTCTTCTGGGCAATCATCGTATTGATCATAAATTCCGTCTCTATCTGTATCTTTTCCTCCAAAATTAATTGCCACGGCAACTGTGTGTTGAATATGAGACTGTAAATCTTGCATGTCATTAAAAGCGTGCTTATAAGCAGAATTAACGTTTAAAGAAACTTTTTCAGAAATAGGCACATTTAGTCCTAGTCCTCCGTTCATAGTATGAGATTTTTGGCTTCCAAACCAAGTGTATCCAGTTCCTGCCTCTAAATAAGGTTCAATATTACAGAAATTGAAGTTTTTTCCTAGTTTATAGTCCACCAAAACGTCTAAGCTTGCTATTCTTTTAGCAGAGATTCTGTTTCTTTCGTCCCCTAGTCTTGTGATTTGATTCAAAGACCCTCTTATTCCAAAATTAAATTTTTCATTTCCATATCTAGAAATACTAACGCTATTAAGTGCTGTTTGAGTATTCCAGTTTTCATGAATATTAAAATATTCACTAAACCAATGTCCTGTAGCGTTGTCTGATGAATCAGTTCCAACGGGGTGAAAATCAACCGCATTATTTCCAAAACTAATGGCCCATTGATTGTTCTTATCTTGTGCCGCTATAGAATTGATATAAAACAACACAGTAAAAACTAAAATTAATTTTCCTAATTTTTTCATTATTATAATTTTTAAAAAATTCCTTAACTGCAAACTTAATGAATTTACTGAATATAAGTCCCTTGCGCGTTAGGTTTTCTAGAATTATACCTCAACTACCTCTATTGAAGGCCTTACATAAACAAGTATAGATCTTCCTGTTTTTAGGCCCATGTTTTTTAGCGCGGCTTCATAATTTTTTATTTGTGTAATGTCTGAAGGCCTTTTTTCTCCTGTTTTATA
>JAAZZF010000118.1 GCA_014239275.1 Flavobacteriaceae bacterium
ATAGATTCAAATTCAAAGGTTCCTGATTGAAAGTTCTTGCAGTTTCTTTCTTGATTGTAGCAAGAAAAAAAGACAAGAACTACAATTACATACTGTAGCTTCATATGTAAAGATAATTTAATTTTTAAAAATTTTGTAAGTTTTATCAGTATAAAAGAATACAATTTTTTCTAATTCCTTCTCCGTCAAGTCAACCTTTTTAATTTCTTTAGAAATAGGGGGAGAGGAGCTTATTTCTTTTCTTATTTCAGTAGAATTATGATTGTCATGTCCATTTATAAGCCAGTCTAATGAAATATCTTCAAAAGTTTTTGAAATTTTAATAATGAAATCAAGACTTGGTTTATTCCTTTTGCTTAACACGTGTGAAACACTAGATCTTTGTACGCCAATTTTTTCAGCAAATTGTGATGCCGACAAGTTCTTGCTTTCTAATATTTTTAAGAGTCTATTTGTGAATTCTTCCATGTATACAATTGTAAAAATAATAAATTATTATGGTTAAATCAAATTAAATATTGACAATTTTAATTAAAGCTTTACTTTATAATAAACTTTTAAAATGTTTAATAACAGTATTTTATCTAGAATAAAGATAAAGATGTTTATAAATGTAAATTTTATTATAAAATTTGTATCATTTTATAATTATAAAATGTTTACAATTGTAATTAATTGTATTGTTAAATTTGTGTAATTTTTATTATAAATGGAATTAAAATTTGATAAGTACAATGAATTTAGAATTAAGTCTTTGTTTGGAAGGTATATTACTAATGAGTCAATTTTACAATTAACAGAGATATTCTCCTATTCTGAAATAGGTAAAAGCAGTAACAATTTACCCATATATTACCTTAAATTAGGATCTGGTCCAATTAAAATATTGATTTGGTCACAAATGCATGGCAATGAATCTACTTCTACTAAGGCACTTTTTGATGCTCTTTCTTATTTTTTGCATATTGACAAGAAACATCTATCTGATTTTACCCTTCATATAATACCGATTTTAAATCCTGATGGAGCCCTGTTGTATACCAGAGAAAATTTTAATAAAATAGACTTGAATAGAGATGCATCTTCTTTAAGTCAGAATGAAAGTATTTTTCTTAAAGACTTATATGATAAAATTAAACCTCATTATTGTTTTAATCTTCATGATCAAAGAAGTATTTACTCTGTTGCAGACACCAATAAACCTTCTATTTTGTCTTTTTTATCTCCTGCCGCTGATACAAATAAATCTGAGACAAATTCAAGAATTACAAGCATGAAAGTCATTTCATCTATCAATAAAGAGTTAAATAGTCTTATAAAGGGCCATATATCTCGATACAAAGACGATTATAATCCAAACTGTGTTGGAGACACTTTTCAATCTTTAAACACTCCTACGTTGTTATTTGAATCTGGTCACTTTGACAATGATTATAATAGAGAAAATACAAGAAAGTATATGTGTTTTGCCTTAATTACTGCAATAACCTCAATAACTACTAATGAATATAAAAAAATAGATTACTCTGATTATTATAAAATTCCTGAGAACACTACTTATTTGTCAGATATTTTTCTAAGGAATGTTCTAATTAAAAACGGTATTAAAGAATACAGAACAAATATCTCTATCATGTATAACGAGGTTCTTGATAAAAGTGCAAATAAGATCATGCTAGAACCTTTTATAGACAAAAAAGGTCTATTAAGAAATATGTTTGGTCATTTTGAAATAGACTTTACTAATAATGATAAAATGTTTAAGAATGATGATAATCTTCTAAATAATTTACTAAAACATATTGATTGATTGCGAATAATTTAATGATTATTAGATTTATTTGAATATAATTCAATATATTTGCTGTCATTAAATATAAAAAAATATAGAAAGATATGGGCAAAATGATTAAACTTGATGAAATAGATCGACAAATTTTAGATATGTTAATTAGTAATACTAGAATTGCTTTTACAGATATAGCTAAAAAACTGTTAATTTCAGCTGGAACAGTACATGTTAGAGTAAAAAAGATGGAAGATGCTGGAATTATTAGAGGTTCTTCACTTACTCTGGATTACAAAAAATTAGGATATTCATTTATTGCTTATATAGGTATTTTTTTAGAAAAAACACATCAAACAAAATATGTACTAGAAAAACTTGAATTGGTTCCATTTGTTACAGTTGCTCATATTACTACTGGAAAATTCAATATTTTTTGTAAAGTTAGAGCCAAAAACACAGATCATGCTAAAGAAATTATTTTTGCAATTGATGATATTGAAGGAGTTTCACGTACTGAAACCATGATTTCTTTAGAAGAAAGCATCAATGATAAAAGGCGATTGATGCATAAAATTTTCAATGAACTATAAAATTTTAAACCTTTAGTGAGAAAGCTTACCAAAAGAGAAAGATTTGCAGACAAGGTTCTTTCTAGATATCAAGTTTATAATAGTATTTTTTCTACACTCCCTTATGAAAGTATAACAAATACTGGCGTTATGCTTCCATTGTTTGAAAAGATATGTATTGAAGGCTATAAAAAAAATAGAAATCCTAGTGAGATAGTTGAAGTTTTTTTTAAAACTTATTTAAATGAATCTAATGATAAAGAAAGAATTGATTTACTATTTCATTTTATACAATATATAGAGAGACAGGTCGTATTGTTTGATGCAATTGAAGATGCTGCTTTTACAGAAATTAATAATTTGGAGGGTAGAGGATCTTTAAGAGCTTTAAAAGAAGAGGTTGAATCAAAAAACAAAATAAAAGAGTTTAAAAAATATTTATCAAAATTTAAAATTAGACCTGTTTTAACTGCCCATCCAACTCAATTTTACCCTGGATCTGTTCTCGGAATTATTACAGATTTAACTAGTGCAGTAAAAGAAAATAATTTATCAGAAATTAAATCACTTTTATCTCAGTTAGGCAAAACTCCTTTTTTTAAAAATAAAAAACCATCACCATTTGATGAGGCAGTTAGCTTAACTTGGTATTTGGAGAATGTTTTTTACAGTTCAATAACTAATATATATAAATATATTAAATCAAATGTTTTTAATGGAGAAGTTTTTGATAATGATATAATCAATTTAGGTTTTTGGCCGGGTGGTGATAGAGATGGTAATCCATTTGTAACGACTGAAATTACTATTAATACTGCAAGAAAACTGAGAAGTGATATAATCAAAAATTATTATAGAGATATTAGAAAACTTAGGAGAAGGCTAACTTTTAAAAATATTGAAGCTATCATTATTGATCTTGAAACTAGATTATATGAAAGTATTTTAGATTATAATGAAGATCCCAAAATCACTTTAAATGAATTAAAGAAAAAACTTTATAGGGTTAGAGAAATTTTAATTTCTGAACACAAGTCTTTATTTCTTGATCAATTAGATGATGTAATAATTAAAGTAAATATTTTTGGATATCATTTTGCAACATTAGACATAAGACAAGATTCTAGAATACACAGCAAAGTATTTGAAAGAATTTTAGAAGTTGCACAACAAAATAAAATTATTAATAAACCTATTTCTTATGATAAACTTACAGTGGAAGATAAAATTAAATTTCTGTCTACTATTAAAGGTGATTTAAATCCAGACTCTTTTAAAGATAATTTAGTTAACTCAACACTAAGCTCAATAAGAGCTATTAAATTAATTCAAAGATCAAACGGTGAAAAGGGTTCAAATAGGTATATTATTAGCAATAATCAATCTGCATTAAACATTATTGAATTATTTACAATGTTTAGGTTAAGCAATTGGAGTAATCCTTCTGTTGATATAGTGCCTTTATTTGAAACTATTTCAGATTTAAAAGTAGCTGCTAAGGTTATGGAATCTGTATACCTTAATAGAACATATAGAAATCACCTTAAAAATAGAGAGGATAAACAAACTATAATGCTTGGTTTTTCTGACGGAACTAAAGATGGAGGTTATTTAATGGCTAATTGGAGTATTTTAAGAGCTAAAGAGTCTCTAACTACGATTTCTAGAAAATATGGCATAAAAGTGTTGTTTTTTGATGGTAGAGGAGGCCCTCCAGCAAGGGGAGGAGGGAATACACATCAATTTTATGCTTCAATGGGTGAATTTGTGGAATCTGATCAGATACAATTAACAGTTCAAGGTCAAACAATTAGTTCTAATTTTGGTACAGTTGATTCTTGTAAATACAATTTGGAACAACTACTAAGTGCAGGTATTCAAAATAGGGTACTTAATTATGATGTTAATCATAACAATAAAAAAGATAGAATTATACTTGATAATCTAGCTAAAATTAGCTTTAAGGCTTATTCTGATTTTAAGAATCACCCAAAATTTGTTCCATATTTAGAACACATGAGTACAATTAAATATTATTCAAAAACAAATATTGGTAGTAGACCATTAAAGAGAGGTAAATATGACAGTAAATTTGATTTTAAATCTTTAAGAGCTATCCCTTTTGTGGGCAGTTGGAGTCAATTAAAACAAAATGTACCAGGTTTTTATGGTTTAGGTTCTGCTTTAAAATATTATGACGATAATAAAAAGTTTAATGAATTAAAAAAACTTTACAAAAGATCACCTTTTTTTAGAACTCTTATTTCAAATAGTATGATGAGCTTGACAAAGTCCTTCTTTAAATTAACATCATATATGAAAGATGATCCAGAGTTTGGAGAGTTCTGGTTATTAATTTACAACGAGTACAAATTGTCCAAATCAATGATATTAAAACTTTCTGGTTTTAAAGAATTAATGGAGAATGAACCAGCAAACAAAGCTTCCATTCAAACAAGAGAAAAAATAGTACTTCCTTTAATTACTATTCAACAGTACGCATTAAGAAAAATAAAAGAGATTGAAAGAGGTACAATTAACAAAAATAAATTAAAAACATTTGAAAAAATGGTTACCAGATCGTTGTTTGGTAATATTAATGCTAGTAGGAATTCTGCTTAAGTTAATTAGAATAATAATTAAAAGATTCTAAAATCAAGTTATTCTCAACTTCAATATCATAAATCGGTTGACCTATATCTTTAAGTAATATAAAATTTACTTTTCCATGAGTATTTTTTTTGTCATGAATAAGAAGCTTAATAATATTATCTATCTCAGATTTAGTAAAATCAACTCTGTTAAAAATTTTAAGAATATGATTTTTAATTTTTGTCAACTTATCGATTGGAAAATCAAAAATCTTGTTAGAAATAAATGCTTCTAAGACAATACCAATACCAATTGCTTCACCATGTAGTAATCTTTTGTTATTTTCTAGAAAAAGAGATTCAATTGCATGTCCTAAAGTATGACCAAAATTAAGTGCTTTTCTTTCTTTTAACTCTTTTCTATCCTTAAGAACTATTTTATTTTTGATTTCAATTGAGCTTTTAATTGTTTTTAAATTTTTAAAATCAATTGAATTCTGTTGAGAAATTAATTTGTTAAAAAAAATTAGATCACAAATTAGTGAATGTTTGAAAATTTCAGCATATCCACTTATAAGTTCTGATTCATTAAGAGTATCTAAATATAAAGGATCAATTAATACCATTTTAGGGTCATAAAATGTACCAACCTGATTTTTTAAAAAACCTAAATCAATTCCAGTTTTCCCTCCAATAGAAGCATCAACCATTGAAAGTAATGTAGTGGGGATATTAATATAGTTTATTCCTCTTTTGAATGTGCTAGCTACAAATCCTCCTATATCTCCAACAACTCCACCTCCCAAATTTATAATTAAACTTTTTCTGTCTCCATTGTTATTTGATAACTTTTCCCATATAATAACAGATGAATTAATGTTTTTATTTTCTTCTCCTGATTTTGAAACTATAGTTTGATAATCAAAAGTTTGAATTTGTTTTAAAAATACTTTCAAACAGTGAATATTAGTATTATTATCTAGATGAATAAAAATTGTTGAATAATTTTCAGATTGGATATGATTATATAATTCAATATATCCTTTATCTTTAAAAAAAATAGAGTAATTATTAGCTTTTATTTCTTTCATTATAAGTAAGCATATTTTACAAAATAACATCTTTTTTTATTAAAAAACGATGTAAATTAGCATTATAAATTTATTAGCTAATTGAATACTATATTTAGTAATACTAAAGATGCTTTTTCAATAAAAACAGACTTTGAACTTTTAAGAGCCCATTTTTTGTTTAAAATAATTGAAAATAGGTTTTTAGTTAAAATAGGTGCCTTTTTAATAAATTTTTCTTTAAAATTTTATATCCCTATAAACCCCCTAATTAAAGTTACAGTTTTTAATCATTTTTGTGGAGGAGTATCAGAGTCTGATTGCAATCCAGTTATAAACAAAATGTATAATAAAAATGTTTGTTCAGTTTTAGATTTTTCAACTGAAGCATTTAAAAACGAAACTGAATTCGATAAGTGTTATAAAAAGAAATTATCTGTGTTAGATTTTATTAAAAATCGTGTTGAAATTCCTTTTGCTGTTTTTAAACCAACATGTTTAGGAAGAATAGGTTTGTTTGAAAAAATCAGTTCTGATAAGAAATTAAACGTAATGGAAGAGGAAGAATGGGGGAGGGTACAATTTAGATTTGAAGGAGTTTGTCAAAAAGCGTTTGATAATAATGTTAAAATCTTAATTGATGCTGAGGAAGTTTCTGTTCAAAAAGCAATTGATGATTTGACTCTTAAAATGATGATTAAATTTAATAGAGAAAAAGCTATTGTTTACAACACAATTCAAATGTATAGATGGGATCGCTTAGATTACATGAACAATATTTTAAGTGATCATTCAGATATAATCTTTGGTTTTAAATTAGTAAGAGGAGCATATATGGAAAAAGAAAGAGAAATTGCAAATAGATTAAAGATTAAATCGCCTATATGTAAAGATAAAGAGTCAACAGACATGAATTTTAATCTCGCTATAGATCTATTATTTAATAATCTTGATAGAATAAGTTTTGTTTGTGGTTCTCATAATGAAGATTCTATACTTAAAATAATGAAAATGATGACTAAAAAAAACATTAATAAAAATGATGACAAAATTTGGTTTGGACAATTGTATGGAATGAGTGATAATATATCATTTAATTTAGGTATAAAAGGTTATAATGTTTTTAAGATTCTTCCATTTGGTCCTGTAAGAAATTTGATCCCATATTTAATTAGAAGAGCAGAGGAGAATACTTCAGTTAAGGGTCAAACAGGAAGAGAGTTGCAACTTATTCTTAATGAAAGAAAGAGAAGGAAATTAGAAAAAATTTAAAAAAGTAACTTTTCAAACTTTGCTACTTTTGAACAGTTTTCAATTTTATAGAAAAAATCTTTTTTTTCTGTTTTGTTTATTAAAACATATGTTTTACAAGAGTCTAGCTCAACATTGCTTTTAGAAAAATCAACTTTGAATTTATTGGTAAAGTTTATTTTTCTTATTTCAAATGAATCAATATTAGAATCAAATAACCAATCTTTTTTTTTAATGTCTGCTAGCACTCTTTTATTTGGAGAGTAATTAAAAGTAGCTTCTTTTTTACCCATAAAATAAAACAAGAATATCATACCAATCATAAAGCCAAATAAATAAAATAGCAACCTTTTAAAAAAACTCATTTTATGATATTGTTTAGGGTTATTCTTCTTTTTTCATTATTAATATAACTTATTTTAACAAGGGTGTAGTTGTATTGAAAATTACTTAATAAAATCTCTGGCCATTCAATAATTATTAAATTACTATTTTCTAGATATTCTAAAATTCCCAAATTATATATCTCTTTTTTATCATCTAATCTAAATAGATCCATATGATATATAGTTTGATTTTCCCCCAGATATTCATTTATTATACTAAATGTAGGGCTACTGACGGTTTCTTTTACCCCTAATTGAAAACAAATTTGTTTAATTAGTGTAGTTTTTCCTGCACCAACTATTCCTTCAAAAAAGTAATGGTTTGTTTTAGCTTTTTTAATTACGAATTTACTAGCTTCAACTATATTTTGCTTAGAATAAATAAGATCCATTCTATTTAGGATTAATTACTATAAATGGTACAATCATTTCTTCAAGAGACACACCACCATGCTGATATGTATTTTTAAACATATTAACGTAATTGTTGTAATTATTTGAGTAAACAAAATAAGTGTTTTCTTTTGCAAAAATATAACAACTGCTTAAATGATTAGATGGTAATAAAAAATTTGAAGGATTATCTAAATTTATTACTTCTTTCTTTTTAGAATGAACCTGTCTAGCTGTTTTATACCTTAAATTGTTTGAAATTTCCTTATCTCCAGAAATCAACGCTGGTTTATCTACGTTAATAGTGCCGTGGTCAGATGTGATAATAATTTTAAAACCTAAATCCTTTCCTTTTTTTATTATATCGTTTAGCTTAGAATTTTTATACCAACTTTTGGTTAATTCCCTATAAGCTTGATCTGTCTGAGTTAATTCTTTAATAAATTTTACATCTTTTTTAGCATGAGACATCATATCTACAAAATTATATACCAATACTGTTAAATCATTTAATTTTTCATTATTAAGTCTGTCATAAAAAAGATTTCCTTCTTTAGAATTGGAGACTTTGAAGTATTTGTGTTTAATTTTCTTTCCTATTCTTAATAATTGATTCCTTAACAATTCATCTTCATATTTATTTTTTCCCCCTTCATCTATTTCACTTACCCAATAATTATAATGTGTGTTTTTTAATTCTAACGGACTTAATCCAGAAAAAATAGAATTTCTTGCGTATTGTGTTGTAGTTGGTAAAATACTAGAGTATAAAATATCAGTAGTAATTGTACAATTTTCAATAACATATGGTTCTATTGATTTCCATTGATCATATCTAAGATTATCAATTAAAATCATTAGAGTAGGTGTCGCTGAATTTATTTCCGGAAGTATTTTGTTTCTAAATAGATTAATTGATGATAAAAAATCTTTTTTCTCAATAAGTTTTTGATAATTTGCTTCAATAAAGTCAGCAAATAATTTATTTGCTTGTTTTTTTTGAGAATATAATATTTCGGAAACTTCTTTTTCTTGAATATATTCAAGTTGTAATTCCCAATAGACCAGGATTTTATAAAGTTCAATCCAATCTTCATAAGAATTGCAATAATTTATTTTATCATTTATTTCTTGATAATTATTTTGATAGTTAGAAATGACTGTATTAGCAATTAGTTCTTTATTTCTGAAAATTTTAGTTAATGATAATAAAATTTGGTTTGGGTTTAAAGGTTTAATCAAGTAATCATTAACTCTCAAACCTATTGCATTTTCAATAGTTTTATTATCGGAATTTTGGGAAATCATTATAATAGGAATAAGAGGATAGTTTTCATTAATTAACTTTATTGAATCAGTTCCAGAAAGACCTGGCATGTTTTGATCAATTAAGATACCTTCATAAGTATTCTCTTGAAGAAGAATAATTGCTTCAGGACCACTTTTGCAAATGTCAATATCATAGCCCTTTTTGTTTAAAAAAAGTATATGAGATTTAAAATGCTCAATTTCATCATCAATCCATAAAATTTTAATCATTTTCATATTTTATTCTTAATCAAATTTAACTAGTTATATGTAAATCCTTCCCATTTTTAAAAATAAGATGAAATTAATTGATTTTTCATACTTTTGCCACGATGAAATTAAAAGCCTATAAGATTGCTGAGATGTTGGGGGGAGTAGTTGAAGGAAATGATCAAACCTCTATTAATAAGCTTTCCAAAATTGAAAATGGAGATGAACAATCTTTATCTTTTTTAGGTAATTCGAAATATAATAATTTCTTATATACATCCAATGCTTCAATAATTCTTGTTGATAATGATCTTAAATTAGAAAAACCCGTTAAATCAACTCTAATTAGAGTAGAAAATCCTAATGAATCATTTTCTCAATTGTTAAATTATTTTAGTGATAAGAAAACAAACTTATCAGGAATTAGTAAAAATTCCATTATTTCTAAGAATGTTAAGTTTTCTGACGATTTATATTTTGGTGATTTTTCTATATGTGAAAAGAATTCTGAAATAGGTAAAAATGTTAAAATTCATTCTCAGGTATATATTGGTGAAAATGTTTCAATTGGAAATAGTGTAATTATTTACCCAGGAGTTAAAATTTATGCTGATAGTGTTATAGGAGACAACTGTATATTACATGCTGGATGTATAATTGGATCTGATGGTTTTGGTTTTAATTTAGATAAAGAAGGGAAGCAAATAAAAGTTAGTCATAATGGCAATGTTATTCTTGAAGATAATGTAGAAATAGGAGCTAATTGTACATTAGACAGGGCTACCTTAGGCTCTACAATATTGAGAAAAGGAGTTAAATTGGATAATTTAGTTATGGTAGCTCATAATGTAGAAATTGGAGAAAGTACTGTAATTGCTGCTTGTGTTGGAATAGCTGGTTCTAGTATAATAGGTAAAAATTGTATGATAGGAGGGCAGGCTGGAATATCGGGTCACCTAAAGATTGGAGATAGAGTAATGATCCAGGCTAAAGCTGGAGTATTTAGAAATATAAAGTCAGATACATCTGTAATGGGAATTCCTGCAATTAAATATTTAGATTATAATAAATCATATGTGCATTTTAAGAATTTACCAGCAATCATGAAATCATTAAACAAACTCTTTAAGAATAGCAAAGATGCCTAAACAACAAACAATTAATAAACCTGTTTCTTTAAAAGGAGTTGGCATACATACTGGAGATGAAGTTAATTTAACTTTTAAACCTGCAAAAGAAAATTATGGATATTGCTTTTGTAGAACTGATTTACCTGAAAAACCAATTATTGAAGCTAATATTAAATATGTTGTTAATACTGAAAGAGGAACAAATCTTGATAAAAATGGAATTAAGATTAAAACCTCTGAGCATGTTTTAGCTGCTCTAGTAGGTATGGAAATTGATAATGTGCTAATTGAGATTGATGCTGCAGAACCACCTATTATGGATGGTTCAGCAAAGTTTTTTGTTAAAGCTTTACAAAAAGCAGGTTTAAAACAGCAAAATAAAGAAAGAAATGAGTATGTGGTCAAAGATGTTATTTCATATCATGATCAGAAATCAGGTAGTGAAATTAAAGTAATTCCTTCAAATCATTATGAGTTAAATGTAATGGTTGATTATGGTGATAAAGTTGTAGGCATTCAAAACGCAATAATGAAAAAAATATCTCAATTTAATGATGAGTTTGCTAATGCAAGAACATTTAGTTTCCTTCATGAAATAGAAATGCTTTTAGATAATGGCTTAATAAAAGGGGCTGGTTTAAATAATGCTATTGTTTATGTTGATAAAGAATTATCAACAGAAACAATGATTAAGCTTAAAAAAGCATTTAATACAGATAAAATCTCTGTTAAAAGCAATGGAATTCTAGACAATCTAGTTTTACATTATCCAAATGAAGCAGCAAGACATAAGTTGCTTGATGTTGTTGGTGATTTAGCCTTATTAGGAATTAGAATTAAAGGAAAAGTAATTGCTAATAAACCAGGACATTTTGTTAATACAATGTTTACAAAAAAATTGGCATCTGTTATAAAAAATGAAGAGAGAAATCTTGCTCCTGTAATTGATTTAACTAAGCCGCCTATAATGGATGTTAATCAAATTATGAAGGTATTACCACATAGGCCACCATTTATTCTGGTAGATAAGATTTTAGAGATGTCAGATAATCATATAATAGGTTTAAAGAATATTTCTATGAATGAAGGTTTTTTTCAAGGACATTTTCCTGGTAAACCTATTATGCCAGGTGTCCTTCAGATTGAAGCAATGGCTCAAACAGGTGGTATATTAATTTTAAACACGGTACCTGATCCTGAAAATTATTTAACTTTTTTTGCTAGGATTAAAAATGCAAAATTCAAGTATCCTGTGGTTCCAGGTGATACTCTAGTTTTTAAACTAGAACTCCTGTCTCCATTAAGAAGAGGTATTATACATATGAAAGGTAAATGTTTTGTTGATGGTAAAATAGCAAGTGAAGCTGAATTAATGGCAAAAATTATTAAAAAAACAGAAGCGTAATATGTATCAACCATTATCATTTATACATCCAGGAGCAAAAATTGCAAAAAATGTTGTTGTAGAACCTTTTTCATCAATAGATAATAATGTAATAATAGGTCAAGGTACTTGGATTGGCTCAAATGTAACTATTATGAGTGGAGCAAGAATTGGAAAATACTGTTCCATTTTTCCAGGATCAGTTATTTCTGCAGTCCCTCAAGATTTAAAGTTTAATGGAGAAGAAACAACAGCTGTTATTGGAGATAATACTACAATTAGAGAATGTGTGACAATTAATAGAGGAACAAATGATAGAAATAAAACTATTATAGGAAAAGATTGTTTGATAATGGCATATTCACATATAGCTCATGATTGCTTTATAGGAAACAATTGCATTTTTTCAAACAATTCTACTTTAGCAGGTCATGTCACTGTAGGAAATCATGTGATTTTGGCAGGAATGGTTGCTATTCATCAGTTTTGTGCTATTGGAAATCACGCATTTGTGGCTGGTGGGTCTCTTGTTAGAAAAGACATTCCGCCTTTTGTAAAAGCTGCAAGAGAACCTATATCTTATGTTGGAATTAACTCAGTTGGATTAAGAAGAAGAGGTTTTGACAATAAAGTAATTATGGAAATTCAGTCCATTTATAGAATTCTTTACCAAAAGAAATTCAACAATAGTCAAGCTGTTAAAATTATTGAAGGAGAAATGGAAGCTACTAAGGAAAGAGATGAGATAATACAGTTTATTCGAAATTCTCAAAGAGGAATAATGAAAGGGTATTTTCAAAATTAAATTATGGCATCATCTTCAGACATAAGAAAAGGACTTTGTATCCATTATAATAATGATATATATAAAATTGTAGAATTTCTACATGTAAAACCAGGAAAAGGACCTGCTTTTGTAAGAACAAAGCTTAAAAG
>JAAZZF010000119.1 GCA_014239275.1 Flavobacteriaceae bacterium
ACCTTGTCATCAATAGACTTGTCAAAACTTTCATCATCAAAGTCTGATTTATAGTTATTTTCAGATTTATAAAGAGGAGAATTACATTTTTTACAATGATAAATACCTTTATTATAATCAATATTATTTGTTGATAAATCTTTTAATTCAGAATTATTTATAATCTTATCTATAGATTTTTTTTGTTTAAAATCAGCGCAACTTATTAAGAAGCAAACTAATAAAATAATCAAACAAATTTTTTTCATTCTTTTATTTCTCAAAAGATGAACAAAATTACTTAATAATTTTAAAAGTATTAAGATAATTTGTATTAAGTATATTGCATATATTTAATGGAAAGATATTATGCCAAAAATTTTTTCAAAAAAAGGAGATCCTAAAGTTTTAAATGCATGGGCTTTTTATGATTGGGCTAATTCAGTTTACCCTCTAGTTATTTCATCTTCTGTTTTCCCAATTTATTATGGAGCTTTGTTTTTAGATGACTTATATATTGAGGTTTTTGGATTTAATTTTAAAAATACTGCATTAATTAGTTTTTTGACTGCATTTGCATTTATAATACTTTCTTTTATAACTCCTTTGCTTTCAGGAATCGCGGATTATATGGGAAATAAAAAAACTTTCCTTAAGTTTTTCTGTTACTTAGGTTCTCTATCTTGTATAGGATTATATTGGTTTGATTTAGAAAATATTTATATAGGTTTGTTTTTTTATTTTTTAGCTCTAATTTCTTTTTGGGCTAGTTTAGTTTTTTATAATTCATATTTGCCTGACATTGCCTATAAAGAACAACAGGATTACATTAGTGCTAAAGGATATGCGATGGGTTATATTGGAAGTGTAATTCTATTAATATTTAATTTGGGCATGGTTTTATCTCCAAATTCATTTGGAATCGAGGGGGAGGGTGCTGAACTTATTGCAATGAAATATTCTTTTGTTTCAGTTGGACTTTGGTGGATTATTTGTAGTCAATATACTTTTTATCATCTTCCAAATTTAATTGAAAAAAGGAAAATTATTAAAGATGTAATTTTTAATGGTTTTAAAGAACTTAAAGAAGTTTGGGATGAACTCAAAGAGATTGTTGTTATAAAAAAATTTTTAATTGCTTTTTTTATATACAGTTCTGCATTACAGACTGTTTTACTTATTGCAACATATTTTGGTGAGCAAGAAATTATTTGGCCTGAAGGTGAAAAAACTACGGGTTTAATAGTTAGCATACTTTTGATTCAATTGATTGCTATTTTTGGAGCAATGTTTACAGCAAGAATTTCTAAAAAGTTAGGAAACATCTATACATTGGTAATTTTGAATTTATTTTGGGCGATTTTATGTATTGGGGCATATTTTATTACAAAACCATTAGAGTTTTATATAGCAGCTGGATTGGTTGGTCTGGTTATGGGTGGCATACAAGCATTGTCACGTTCTACTTTTTCTAAAATGATACCAGAAACAGATAATACTACTTCATATTTTAGTTTTTATGATGTTTCACAGAAAGTTAGTATTGTACTTGGAATGACCTTATTTGCTTTTGTTGATCAAATAACAGGAAGTATGAGAAATTCTATTATAGTTTTCTTATTTATATTTCTTATAGGTGCTTTTCTTTTGAAAAGAATTAAAATTAAAAATGTTTGATTTTATGGCATGAATCTTGAATTATTAAGTAGGTATATAACTAAAAGATAATTTAATCTAGTGTTATAATTAATTATATGACACTTTGACTTAAAAATTTAATATGTCTAAAGCTAAAATACTAAATCTTGACATGATGTCACTGCAAAATATTGATGAGGATTCAGATTTAATTCCTTTAATGACTTCAGATGATGAAGAAGCTATTTCAAAAGAATCTTTACCTGAAACTCTTTCAATTCTTCCTTTGAAAAATACGGTTATGTTTCCTGGAGTAGTAATTCCTATAACTGCTTCAAGAGACAAGTCTATTAAATTAATTAAAGATTCAAATATAAACACAAAATTAATTGGGGTAGTTTCCCAGAAAGATTCTAAAGTCCAAAATCCAAATTTAGATGATATTCAATCTACGGGGACTGTTGCTAAAATTTTAAGAGTCTTACAAATGCCTGATGGTAATGTAACTGTAATTATTCAAGGTAAGAAACGTTTCTCAATTGAAAAAGTTTTATGTGAGGAGCCATATATAACGGCTGAAATAAAAGAAATAAAAGAGATTAAACCTTCTAATAATAATAAAGAATTTAATGCAACTATAGAATCTATTAAAGATATTGCTCTCCAAATTATTGAGGAAAACCCTAATATTCCAAGTGAAGCCTCATTTGCAATTAAAAATATTCAGAGTGATTCATTTTTAGTAAACTTTGTATGTTCTAATATGAACCTTAGTGTTCAAGAGAAGTATGATATATTAAAAACAAGTGATCTCCATGATAGAGCTCTTATGTGTTTAAAACAAATGAATGTTGAGCTTCAGAGACTTTCTTTAAAAAATGATATTCAATCAAAAGTTAGGTCTGATTTAGATCAACAACAAAGAGAATATTTTTTACACCAGCAATTAAAAACTATTCAAGAAGAATTAGGGGGTGTTTCATATGATGAAGAAATTAAGGAAATGAGAATTAGATCAAATAAAAAGAAATGGGGAAAAGATATTCAAGATCATTTTTTAAAAGAATTATCTAAACTTCAGAGGATGAATCCTCAAGTTGCAGAATATTCAATTCAAAGAAATTATTTGGATTTGTATTTAGATCTACCATGGAATGAGTTTTCAGTAGATAAATTTGATTTAAAGCGCGCTCAAAGGATATTAGATAGAGATCATTATGGATTAGAAGATGTAAAAAAAAGAATAATTGAACACATTGCTGTTTTGAAACTTAGGAATGACATGAAATCACCTATTTTATGTTTTAATGGACCTCCAGGTGTTGGAAAAACTTCTTTAGGAAAATCTATCGCTGAAGCACTAGGAAGAGAATATGTTAGAATTTCACTAGGTGGTTTAAGAGATGAATCAGAAATTAGGGGGCATAGAAAAACATATATTGGAGCTATGCCTGGTAGAATTATTCAAAGTTTAAAAAAAGCTAAAACTTCTAATCCAGTTTTTGTTTTAGATGAAATTGACAAACTTTCTGTTGGTAATCAAGGCGATCCATCTTCTGCTATGTTAGAGGTTTTAGATCCAGAGCAAAATACTTCATTTTATGACAATTTTGTTGAAACTGGCTTTGATTTATCTAAAGTTATGTTTATAGCTACTTCAAATAACATTTCAAATGTTCAACCTGCATTAATAGATAGAATGGAAATTGTTAATGTTTCTGGTTATACAATTGAAGAAAAATTTCAAATAGCAAAGAAACATTTATTACCTAAGCAAATTTCTGAACATGGTTTAGAAAAAAATATTATTAAATTAAATAAGCTATCATTAGAAAAAATTATTGAGGGATATACTAGGGAATCTGGTGTTAGAGGTTTAGAAAAACAAATAGCAAAAGTTATTAGACATGTTGCAAAGTCTATTGCTATGGATGAGAAATTTTCAAAAAATGTTTCAGTAGATGAATTGGAGAGGATTTTAGGTATTTCAATTTCTAAAGATAAGTATGAAAATAATGATGTTGCTGGAGTTGTAACTGGTTTAGCTTGGACTCAATTTGGAGGGGATATTTTATTTATTGAATCTACATTATCTAAAGGAAAAGGGAATTTATCCATTACTGGGAATCTTGGAAAAGTAATGAAAGAGTCTGCTACAATTGCGTTAGAATATATTAAATCGAATGCAAGTGAATTACAAATTAATGTTGACAAATTATCAAATTATAATTTGCATATCCATGTACCTGAAGGAGCAACCCCTAAAGATGGTCCAAGTGCAGGAATTTCTATGTTAACTTCACTTGTTTCTTTATTAACCCAGAAAAAAGTTAAAAATAAATTAGCTATGACTGGTGAAATTACTTTGAGAGGGAAAGTTTTACCAGTTGGAGGTATAAAAGAAAAAATTTTAGCAGCTAAAAGAGCTAAAATCAAAGAAATTATCCTAAGTATTGAGAATAAGAAAAATATTTTAGATATTGACAATTCCTATTTAAAAGGCCTTAAATTTCATTACGTATCAAGTATGAATGAAGTTATAGATATTGCAATAACAAAACAAAAAGTAAGAAATTATAAATGGTAGGCCAATTTATAGTAACAATTGATGGAACTTCATCAACTGGAAAAAGTACTATTGCGAAGAGAATAGCAAAAAAATTAGGATATATTTATATTGATTCCGGAGCCATGTATAGAGCTCTAACTTACTATGCAATTCAAAAAAAATATATTTCTAAATTTCACTTTGATAAAAAAAAATTAATTAAAGATATCCCTAACATATATATTGATTTTCAGCATAATAAGGTAAACAATAACTTTGAAGTTCATCTTAATGGAATTTCTTACGAAAATAAAATTAGATCATTAGAAGTTTCAAATCTAGTTAGTCAAATCGCCACCGTTGTTGAATTAAGAAAACAAATGGTAATGGTTCAGCATTTTTTGGGAAAAAACAAGGGTATTGTAATGGATGGAAGAGATATTGGTACTGTTGTTTTTCCTAATGCAGAATATAAGTTTTTTTTAGAAGCTTCAAGTGAATTAAGAGCTAAGAGACGTTATGATGAGTTGGTTAAAAAAAATAAAGAAATTTCTTTTAATGAAGTATTTGAAAATATTGTTTCAAGGGATAAGCTAGACATTAATAGATCTAATTCTCCTCTTATAAAAGCCTCAGATGCTATTTTGATTGATACTGAAAACCTAAATTTAGATCAAGTTGAAAGTAAAATTTTGGAATATATAAACTTCTCAAATTTAAATTCTTAATAAAAAATTTGTTTAAAGAATAAAATGACCTTATTTTCGCGATCCTTTTGGTTGGTTAATATAGAATGCCAAAAGTCTAATATTGATTAACAACTTCTAATTTATTCCTTTATTTCTATTAATAAATTAGAATACAAATAATAAGTTATGCCTTCAACTAAAAAAGATAGTAAATCAAAGAAATCTGTTAAAGAGACACCTAAAGCAAAGAAAGGTGTTAAAAAAACATCTTCACCAAAAAAAGAATCAAAACCAAAAGTTAAAGTTGTAGAAGAGTTAGTTGAATCTATTCAAGCAACTAAAGAAATCAAAAAAACAAAAGTAAAAAAGACTAAAGTTGATAAAAATCAATCAAAGGAAGTCCCGGTAATAGAGAAGCCTATATCATCAGATAAATTTTTAAAAGATTTTGATTGGGAAAATTTTGAAGAAGGCATAGAAACAGTAGATGAAAAAAAATTAGTTGAACTAGAAAAATTAATTGAAAAAAACTTTGTTGACACTTATAATGATAGTGTTGTTGAAGGAGTAATTATTAATTTAACTGATAGAGAAGCTATTATTGATATAAATGCTAAATCTGAAGGTGTTATATCACTTAATGAGTTTAGGTATAATCCTGATTTAAAGGTTGGAGATAAAGTTGAGGTTTTAGTTGATATTCAAGAAGATAAAACAGGTCAATTAATATTATCCCATAGAAAAGCTAGAACAATAAAAGCTTGGGATAGAGTAAATGAAGCACATGATAAATCTACTGTTGTAACAGGTTTTGTTAAGTGCAGGACAAAAGGAGGAATGATTGTTGATATTTTTGGTCTAGAAGCTTTTCTTCCCGGATCGCAAATTGATGTTAAGCCCATAAGAGATTATGATCAATATGTTGACAAGAATATGGAATTTAAGGTTGTTAAGATTAATCATGAATTTAAAAATGTAGTGGTTTCTCACAAAGCTCTTATAGAAGCTGATATTGAAGAACAGAAAAAAGAAATTATTAGCCAACTTGAAAAAGGTCAAGTATTAGAAGGAATTGTAAAAAATATTACAACATATGGTGTATTTATTGATTTAGGTGGTGTGGATGGATTAATTCATATTACTGATCTTTCTTGGAACAGAATAAATCATCCTAGTGAAATATTAGAGTTAGATCAAAAGATAAATGTAGTAATACTTGACTTTGATGACGATAAATCTAGAATTCAATTGGGTGTTAAACAATTAAGTCCTCATCCTTGGGAAGCCTTAAATGCTGAATTAAAGGAAGGGGATAAGGTGAACGGAAAAGTTTCGGTATTAGCTGATTATGGAGCTTTTGTTGAAGTTGTTGATGGAGTAGAGGGGTTAGTTCATGTTTCTGAAATGTCATGGTCAACACATCTTAGATCTGCTCAAGATTTTGTAAAAGTTGGAGATAAAGTTGAAGCAATAGTTTTAGCACTAGACAGAAATGAAAGAAAGATGTCCTTGGGAATTAAACAATTAACTAAGGATCCGTGGACAGATATAACAGCAAAATATCCAAAAGGTTCTAAACATACTGGGACAATAAGGAATTTTACAAATTTTGGAATATTTGTTGAGTTAGAAGAAGGTATTGATGGTTTAGTTTATATTTCAGATCTATCTTGGACAGTTAAAGTTAAACATCCGTCTGAACTTTTTTCAACTGGTGATTCAATTGACGTTATTGTTTTAGAACTTGATTCAGATGATAGAAAATTAAGTTTAGGACATAAACAAACAATGGATAATCCTTGGGATGCTTATGATAAAACTTTTGCAGAAGGCACGATTCATAATGGGACCATTTCTGATTCAAATGATAAAGGTTCAACAATTGCATTTAATGATGATGTAATAGCTTTTGTTCCAAGCAGACACTTATTGAAGGAAGATGGAAATAAATTAAAAAAGGGTGATACTGCAGATTTTAAAGTTATTGAATATAATAAAGATTTTAAAAGAGTTGTAATGTCTCACACAGTACTCTTTAAAGAAGATGAAGCTAAATTGGTAAAAAAATCTTTAAAGAAGGTTAATAAGAAAGATACAGATAAGTCAACTTTAGGTGATTTAGATGTTTTAGCAGATTTAAAAAAGAAAATGGATGACAAAAAATAATTTTATTAAATCTGATTAACTAGCCAGTCACCAACTTCACTAGTAGAGTATGATTTTTCTCCATTAGCCAAATCTTCTGTTACAATCATTTCTTTTAGTGATTTATTTACAATCTCTCTAATTAGTTGAGCCTCTTTTTTAAGTGAAAAGGCATCTTCAAACATCATTGCAGCTGATAGTATGGTTGCTAAAGGGTTAGCTATATTTTTTCCTGCAGCTTGTGGATAAGAACCATGAATGGGTTCAAATAGTGAAGTTTCTTTTCCAATTGAAGCTGAAGGCATAAGCCCCATAGAACCAGAAATAACTGATGCTTCATCAGTTAAAATGTCCCCAAATAGGTTTTCAGTAATTAAAACATCATATGAGTTCGGCCATTGTACCAACCTCATTGCTACAGCATCTACAAACTCATAAGACACATTTACTTCTGGATAATCTTTTTCCATTAATTGTACAGTTTCCCTCCAGAGTCTTGAAGATTCTAATACATTTGCTTTATCTACACAACATAATTTTTTTGATCTTTTCATAGCTAATTCAAACCCCTTTTTAGCCAATCTTACTATTTCTTTACGTGAATAAGTACATGTATCATATGCGATATTTCCATTATCTTTTCTTCCGCTTTCTCCAAAGTATATTCCACTAGTTAATTCTCTTACAAAAATCAAATCTGTCCCTTCAATTCTTTCTTTTTTTAAAGGTGATTTATTTATAAGTGATGGAAATGTGAAAGTAGGTCTAACATTTGCAAAAAGACCCAATTTTTGTCTCATTTTCAATAAACCTTGTTCAGGTCTGATTTTAGCACTAGGATCATTATCATATTTTGGATGACCTATTGCCCCAAATAATATGGCATCAGACTGCATACAAATATTGTGAGTTTTCTCTGGGTATGGATCTCCAACTTTATCAATGGCATCAGCTCCAGTTAATGCTGGAGTCCAATTAATTGTATGATTAAATTTTATTGCAATGGCATTGGATACCTTTACAGCTTGATCAATAACTTCAGGACCAATTCCATCTCCAGGAAGTAAAGCTATATTTAACTCCATATTTATATAATATTTAACATTTTTTCTGTAGCCTTTATAGCTGAAACTGTTTGATCAGAATTTAGTCCTCTAGTTACAAATTCTTTTTTTTGATTTTTCCATGTTATAAATGTTTCACAAAGAGCATCAGAATTACTGCCTGGTGGTATTGTAACGGCATAGTCAATTAATAAAGGTAAATTTAATTCATTATTATGGTATACTTTTTTAATAGCATTCATAAATGCATCAAATTGACCATCACCAGTGGCAGATTCTGTAAATAATTTTCCATCAATTTCAATTTCTAAATCTGCTGACGGGTCTAATCCTTTTGTGTGTTTTAAAACATAAGATTTGATAATTGTTTTATTTTTAAGTTCTGAACTATTTAAAACATCAGAAATAATATAAGGAAGATCTTCAGCAGTTACCCTTTCTTTTTTGTCACCTAGTTTAATAATTCTGTTAGTTACTTTTTTTAGATCATGATTATTTAATGTTAATCCTAAATCTTGTAAATTTTTTCTAATATTTGCTTTACCAGATGTTTTTCCTAAAGCATATTTTCTTTTTCTACCAAACCTTTCAGGAAGTAAGTCATTATAATACAAATTTTTCTTACTATCTCCATCAGCATGAATTCCAGCAGTCTGAGTAAATACATTTTCTCCTACAATTGGTTTATTAGCAGGAATTCTAAAACCAGTAAAAGCAGATACCAGCTTACTTACTTTATATAAAGATTCTTCTTTTAAATTAATTTCAACATCTGGAATAAAATCTTTTATTACGGCTGCTACACTTGCCATTGGAGCATTTCCTGCTCTTTCACCCATTCCATTTATTGTTAAATGTAAACCATGACAACCCCCTTTTAAGCTTTCAATTACATTAGAAACACTAAGATCATAATCGTTGTGAGCATGGAAATCAAAATGAGTTTTGGGATACTTTTTTGTTATTTCTGATATAAATGAAAATGTTTCTGAGGGGGTTAAAATTCCTAAAGTATCAGGCAATAAAATTCTATCAATAGGTTGTTTTGATAAAAAATCAAGAAATTCGAAAACATATTCCTTTGAATTTCGCATGCCATTGCTCCAATCTTCTAAATATACATTGGTATTTATACCTTCTTTTTTAGCTGATAAAATGGAATCATTAATTTCTTTAAAGTGTTTTTCTGGAGTTTTTTTTATTTGATGTTTTAGATGATTTAATGATCCTTTAGTAAGTAAATTTTGGACTTTTGCTCCCGTTTTTAATAACCAATCTAGAGAAATTCCATCATCTAAAAATGTTAAAATTTCAATTTTATTTAAATAACCATTTAATTTAGCCCAATTAGTAATATTTTCTACTGCTTTAAATTCCCCTTTTGATACTCTAGCAGAAGCTACTTCAACTCTATCAATTTTTAATTCTTCAATTAATAATTTAGCAATTGTTAATTTTTCAGATGCTGAAAAGGACATTCCCGAGGTTTGTTCCCCATCTCTAAGGGTTGTATCCATTATTTCAACTGTTCTTTTTTTCATGCTTTATAGAGGAGTTTTTTTAGCAAATTCTTCTATTGAATTTTTTATATTCATTAAATAATCAATATCGTCATAACCATTTAGCATATTTCCTTTTTTATATTCATTAATTTCAAAAGACTCAAACATGTTAGATTCAATTATACCGATAACTTGCTTTTTGAGATCTACCTTTATTTTTGTATCAGGTTTTTTATAAATTTCATTAAAAATATTTTCTAAAAACTTCGGAGAAACCTTAACAGGAAGAACACCTATATTTAAGCAGTTATTTCTAAAAATATCAGCAAAAAAACTTGAAACAACACATCTAAAACCATAGTCATAAATAGCCCATGCTGCATGTTCTCTAGATGATCCAGATCCAAAATTTTTTCCTCCCACCAATATTTTTCCACTATATGTATTATTATTTAAAACAAAATCTTTTTTAGGTTGATTTTTTGAGTCATATTTCCAATCTCTAAATAAATTATCTCCAAAACCTACTCTTTCAATTGCCTTTAGAAATCTTGCGGGAATAATTTGATCGGTATCAATATTTTCAATTGGAAGAGGTACAGCAGAACTTTCTAGTATATTAAATTTATCGTATGCCATATATAAGTTTTAATCTAAGGTTCTTGGATCGGTTACAGATCCAGTTATAGCAGCTGCAGCAGCAACTAGAGGACTTGCTAACAATGTTCTGGACCCTGGACCTTGTCTACCTTCAAAATTTCTATTTGATGTGCTCACAGCGTATTTACCTGCTGGTATTTTGTCATCATTCATTGCTAGGCATGCTGAGCATCCAGGTTCTCTTAATTCAAATCCAGCTTCTTCTAAAATAGATAATAACCCTTCTTCTTTTATAGCTTGTTCTACTTTATGAGAGCCAGGAACTAGCAATGCTGTTACATTTGGTGCTTTCTTTTTACCCTTAATTATTTCAGTAAATGCTCTAAAATCTTCTATTCTTCCATTAGTGCAACTTCCTAAAAAGACAAAATCAATTTTTTTACCCAAAATACTTTCTCCTTCATTGAAATTCATATATTCAAGAGATTTAAAATATGTTTTAACTCCACTATTTTGGTTTATTGCTTTAGGAATTTCATTTGATATACTCATTCCCATACCAGGGTTAGTCCCATAGGTTATCATTGGCTCAATCTTATCCCCATCAAAAATTAATTCCTTATCAAAAATTGCATTTTTATTACTTTTTAATGTTAACCAATATTTCATTGCTTTTGTCCAATCATCATCCTTAGGAGTATATTCTCTATTTTTTATATAATCAAATGTTTTTTTATCAGGTGCTATCATTCCTCCTCTTGCTCCCATTTCAATACTTAAGTTACATACTGTCATTCTTCCTTCCATGCTCATTTCTGTAAAAACATTTCCAGAATATTCAACAAAATAACCTGTTGCGCCAGATGTAGTTAATCTAGAGATTATAAAAAGGGCGACATCTTTTGGAGTTACTCCTTTGTTTAATCTACCATCGATAGTTATTCTCATTTTTTTAGGCTTAGGTTGCATTATACATTGAGTAGCTAGCACCATTTCAACTTCAGATGTTCCTATTCCAAATGCAATTGCTCCAAATGCTCCATGAGTTGAGGTATGAGAATCCCCACAAACAATCGTTGCACCAGGTTGTGTTATACCATATTCAGGACCAATAACATGAACAATTCCATTTTTTTCATGACCTAAACCCCAGTATGAAATTCCATGTAATTTGGAATTTTCTTCCAATGCTTTTAATTGATTGGCAGATAAAGGATCTTTAACAGGAAGATGTTGGTTTTTTGTTGGAGTATTATGATCAGCTGTTGCAAATGTTTTATTTGGAAACAATACCCTAGCATTTCTATTTTTTAATCCCAAAAATGCTACTGGACTTGTAACCTCATGAATCATATGTCTATCTATAAATAAAACATCTGGTCCGTTATTAATTTGGTGAACTACATGGGAGTCCCAAACCTTGTCAAATAATGTTTTACTCATGATTTAGAAAGAAATGATAGATTTTAAATTAGAATTTTTTATAATAACAGGAATATCTTTGTCTTTTACTTCTTTTTTTTGATCAGCAAATTTTAAAAATTCAGAATAAACAATATCTAATTGATTTTTAGTCAATTCAAACCCTATATTTTTAGCTCTATAGGCTAGTGCAGCTCTACCACTTCTCGCAGTAAGAACTATAGCAGATTCATTTACTCCTACATCTAAAGGGTTTATAATCTCATAAGTTTCCCTTTTTTTAATCACTCCATCTTGATGAATTCCAGAACTATGAGCAAAGGCATTAGCTCCAACAATTGCTTTGTTAGGTTGAACTGGCATTGCCATACTTTCAGACACCATTTTACTTGTATCATATAAAAGTTTAGAATTAATATTTGTATCCAAATTTAGTTGATCATGCTGTCTCATTATCATAACTACTTCTTCTAATGATGTATTACCAGCTCTTTCACCGATCCCATTAATAGTACATTCAATTTGTCTAGCCCCATTTAATACTCCATAAATAGAATTTGCTGTGGCAAGACCTAAATCATTATGGCAATGACATGAAATAATAGCTTTATCAATATTTTTGACATTTTCTTTAAGAAATTTAATTTTTTCTCCATATTCAAACGGAAGACAATATCCTGTAGTATCAGGTATGTTAAGAACAGTAGCTCCAGCTTCAATCATTTTTTCACAAACTTTAGCTAGAAACTCATTATCGGTTCTTCCAGCATCCTCAGCATAAAATTCTACATCATTAACAAACTTTTTAGCATATTTCACTGCTTCAAAACCTTGTTCAATAATTTTTTCTCTTGTAGAATTGAATTTATATTTGATATGAGAATTAGATGTGCCAATTCCTGTATGAATTCTTGGATAGACTGCTTTTTTTAAAGATTCCGCTGCTACTTCAATATCCTTTTTAACAGCTCTAGTTAAACCACAAACAGAAGCATTTTTAACAATTTTGGAAATTTCCACAACTGAATTGAAGTCTCCTGGACTAGAAATAGGGAATCCTGCTTCAATTACATTTACTCCTAAATCATCAAGTCTTTCAGCAATAATCAGTTTCTGATCTGTATTTAACTTACATCCTGGAACTTGTTCTCCATCTCTTAATGTAGTATCAAATATTTGAACAATTTCTTTACTCATTTATATAATATGTTTTATAAAAAAAAATTTGTAAGGTAAAAGTAGTAAAATCAGGTAAATAAATCTATTATTGGTTATAGTCAAGACATAAATCCCAAATATTGTTTTTTGGAGGGTTTGCTATAATTTTTATATATTTTTTAGTTACTGGGTGTGTAAAATTTACTTTTCTTGAATGTAAATGGATACTACCATCTTTATTAGATCTAGGGTAACCATACTTTAAATCTCCTTTAATTGGATAACCAATATTAGCTAATTGTGTTCTGATCTGATGATGTCTCCCTGTTTCCAAATTTATACTTAAAAGAGAGTATTTTTCTAACTCTAAGATTTTTTTACATATTAAAATAGCTTTTTTTGATTTTTTATTTGAGCTATTAGTTACATAAGATTTATTTTGTTTTTTGTTTTTTATCAGATAATTTACCAGTTTATTTGGAGTTTTTTCAGTCATTGACTTAACAATAGCCCAATATGTTTTTTTTATTTCATTTTTTTTAAAAAATTCATTTAATCTTGAAAGAGCTTTTGATGTTTTGGTAAAAATGATTACTCCACTCGTTGGTCTATCTAACCTATGTGCTATACCTAAATAGACATTTCCTTTTTTGTTGTATTTTTTCTTTAAGTAAGTTTTTACCTTGTCACCCAAAGTTTGGTCTCCGGTAATATCACCTTGACTTAAATCACCAGGAATTTTATTAACTATTATTAAATGATTGTCTTCAAATAAAATTTCTAACACAAATAATTAATATTGTTCGTTCTTATTTGGAAAATTTAAATTTTTTACATCTTTAATATAGCTTTTGATAGCTTTAGACATTATATCATTTAAATCAACATATCTTCTTAAAAATCTTGGATTAAATTCTGTGCTAAGCCCAACTAAATCATGAGTAACTAATACTTGACCATCTACATCACTTCCCGCTCCAATTCCGATTACAGGAATATTTATCGCATTAGTAACTTTTTTTGATACTGAAGCTGGAATTTTTTCTAAAACTATTCCAAAGCATCCCAATTTATCTAAAAGTTTAGCATCTTCTATTAATCTTTTTGCTTCTTTATTTTCTTGCGCTCTAACCGTATAAGTTCCAAATTTATAAATAGATTGAGGAGTTAGTCCTAAATGTCCCATTACAGGAATACCTGCATTTAATATTTTTTTTATTGAATCTTTAATTTCAGATCCACCTTCCATTTTTACGGCATGGGCCCCAGATTCTTTCATAATTCTAATTGCAGACCTTAAGGCTTCCTTAGGATCAGATTGATAACTTCCAAAAGGTAAGTCAACTACTACTAAAGATCGCTTAACTCCTCTAACAACTGAAGATGCATGATATATCATTTGATCTAAAGTTATGGGTAAAGTAGTTTCATGTCCTGCCATCACATTTGATGCTGAATCTCCTACAAGAATGATATCAATACCAGAAGAGTCAATTATTTTTGCTATTGAATAATCATAACCTGTTAACATAGATATTTTCTCACCACGTTGTTTCATTTCTAACAATGTATGGGTAGTTACTCTTCTATATTTCTTATTAGACATAATAAAATTTTTGTAAATGTAATTTAAAATATTAATTCTATAATTGATTAAAATTATTTACTGCCACTATGTCAGTAATTATATAATGGCATAATCATTGAAATGTGTTAAATGTTAATGATAAAATTATAAAAATGAATAAAATAATTGGAATTGATTTAGGAACTACAAATTCTTGTGTTTCTGTGATGGAAGGAAATGAACCGGTAGTTATACCAAATGCTGAAGGGAAAAGAACAACACCTTCTGTAATAGCTTTTGTTGAAGGAGGAGAAATTAAAGTTGGAGATCCTGCCAAAAGACAAGCTGTTACTAATCCTACAAAAACAGTTGCCTCTATAAAGAGATTTATGGGTAGTAAGTATAGCGAGTCAAAAAAAGATGCTGATAGATCTGCATATAAAGTGGTTAAAGGAGATAATGATACTGCAAGAGTTGATATTGATGGAAGATTGTATACTCCTCAAGAATTATCAGCTATGACTCTTCAAAAAATGAAGAAAACTGCAGAAGATTATTTAGGAAATACAGTTACTGAAGCAGTAATTACTGTCCCAGCATATTTTAATGATTCTCAAAGACAAGCAACAAAAGAAGCTGGCGAAATTGCTGGATTAAAAGTTCAAAGAATTATCAATGAACCAACTGCAGCAGCATTAGCTTATGGCTTAGATAAATCAGGAAAAGATCAAAAAATTGCTGTTTTTGATTTAGGTGGAGGTACATTTGATATTTCTATACTTGAACTTGGAGATGGAGTTTTTGAAGTTCTTTCAACAAACGGGGATACAAGATTAGGTGGAGATGATTTTGACGATGCTATTATTCAATTTTTAGCTGATGAATTTAAAAAGCAAGAAGATATAGACCTTAGAAAGGATCCTATGGCATTGCAGAGATTAAAGGAGGCTGCAGAAAAAGCTAAAATTGAGCTTTCTTCATCTGCTCAAACAGAAATTAATTTACCATATATATCTGCAACGTCATCTGGTCCAAAGCATCTGGTTAAAACTTTAACTAAATCTAAGTTTGAGCAATTGTCTACTGAATTGGTTAAAAGATCAATGGAACCAGTGAAAAAGGCACTTGGTGATGCTGGATTAAATGTTAAAGACATAAATGAAGTTATTTTAGTTGGAGGATCTACAAGAATACCTATAATTCAAGAAAAAGTAGAGAAGTTTTTTGGAAAAAAACCATCTAAAGGTGTTAACCCTGATGAAGTTGTTGCAATTGGAGCAGCTATTCAAGGTGGAGTGCTTACGGGTGATGTCAAGGATGTTTTATTATTAGACGTTACTCCTTTGTCTTTAGGTATTGAAACTATGGGAAGTGTGATGACTAAGTTAATAGAATCCAATACAACAATTCCTACAAAAAAATCACAAGTTTTTTCAACTGCTGCTGATAATCAACCATCGGTTGAAATTCATGTTCTTCAAGGTGAAAGACCAATGGCTAAAGACAATAAGACTATTGGTAGATTTCACTTAGATGGTATACCACCATCTCCAAGAGGAGTTCCCCAAATTGAAGTTACTTTTGATATTGATGCAAATGGAATGATTCATGTTACTGCTGCAGATAAAGCTACAGGTAAAACTCAAGATATTAGAATTGAAGCTTCATCTGGTTTAACTGAGGAAGAAATTGAAAAAATGAAAAAAGAAGCAGAAGCAAATGCTGAATCTGATAAAAAAGTAAAAGAAGAAGTAGATACTTTAAATAGTGCAGATGCAATGATTTTTCAAACAGAAAGTCAATTAAAGGAATATGGAGACAAGATTTCTAAGGACAAGAAAAAAGCAATTGAAGAATCTCTAGAAACTTTAAAAAAAGCACATGAATCTAAAGATATAGATAGTATAAAAACTGCTCTTGAAGGAATTAATGAGGCTTGGAAGAATGCATCAGAGGAATTATATAAAGCTCAGGCTGAATCTGCTCAAAGTGCACCTGGTGCAGCACCAGAAGGAAATACAAAGTCTGATAATGGAAAAGATTCTTCCGATGATGTTCAAGATGTTGATTTCGAGGAAGTTAAATAACAAATATTTTTAAAAAATAATTAATGAATAAAACAGAAAGCGGAAACCAACAACTGAATTCAATCAGAGAGGAATTCAATCAAAGAGTAGACAAAAAAGTAATGCTAGGCAATACAAAAAGAATTTCTTGGAATAAATTTAGAAGACACAGGTCAATCTAATGGTAAAGATAGTTTTATCCACTTATAAAAAACGTATCAAAATTTTTGATGCGTTTTTTTTGTTTTATACTTTTGGCAAATGAATAAAGAAGACTTATTAAAAAAGATAAACTCTGTAAATAAAAACTCTTTGGAAGAAACTTTGGAAATTGAATTTATAGATATAGGTGAAGACTTTATAATTGCAAAAATGCCAGTTACTTCAAAGGTGCTCCAACCAGATGGAGTTTTACATGGAGGAGCTACTGCAGCTCTTGCTGAATCAGTAGGCAGTGCCGCTTCATATTTTTCTATTGATAAAGATAAACAAATAGTAAGGGGAATGGTTATTTCTTGTAATCATTTGAAAGGGGTGACAGAGGGTTATGTTTATGGTAAAGCGACACCTTTACATAAAGGTAGAACTACTCAACTTTGGGAAATTAAAGTTACTGATGACAATGATAATTTAATTTCTCATTGTAAGCTTTCAACTATGATTTTAAATAAAAGATAACTAAACTTTATAAATTCATGTATATAGAAAATGTATTAAAAGTAAAGAATGATTGGTGGAGGTATTTTATTGGCTGTTGTGTAGTTTTTATTGCAACTCAAATTGGTTCTATTCCTTTTATAATTGCAATTTTTTCTAAAGTTGGTGTAGAAGGAAGTTCTCAAATTGACCAGTTTACTATGATGACTGTCTTGGGTGATAGTAATTTAACTTTATTTTATTTTTTAATTCCTTTTCTCTTTGGTCTTTTAGGACTTTTTATAGTTGTAAAATTTATACATAAACAAACATTTTTATCATTAACTACGTCAAGAAAAAAAATAGATTTTTCAAAAATTGTAACCTCTTTTTTACTTGCCTGTTCAATTGTTTTACTATCTACTATTACAAGTTATTTAATATCCCCTGAAGATTACTTATTTAATTTTGAATTAAAGCCCTTTTTGATTTTAGCCATGATTTCAATTTTATTAATTCCGATTCAAACTAGCTTTGAAGAATATATCTTTAGAGGATATTTAATGCAAGGTATTGGAGCAATTGTAAAAAATAAATGGATACCATTATTAATAACCTCTTTATTATTTGGTTTTTTACACTACTGGAACCCTGAAATAGATAAATTGGGTAATTTATCTATAATTTATTATGTTTTAACAGGGTTATTTTTAGGTGTGATTACATTGATGGATAAAGGAATGGAACTTGCTATAGGTTTTCATGCTGGAAATAATGTATTTATATCTCTATTAGTAACAGCTGATTGGACTGTTTTTCAAACTAACTCTATTATAAAAAATGTAGGTGAACCAGATCTGACAAGTATGATGGTTCCATTTTTCATTATTTACCCTCTTTTAATATTATATTTCTCTAAAAAATATAATTGGACTGATTGGAAAGAAAATTTAAGTGGAAGAATTAACTAACTTTATAATAATTTTAACATAATTAATCTATAATTATTTA
>JAAZZF010000120.1 GCA_014239275.1 Flavobacteriaceae bacterium
AACCGAAGACATAAATCCTTCTAATATCCAAACTGCAAGTGGAATATTAAAGAGACAATGAGATAATGCAATAGCTATATGTGTATCAAATAAATTTACTGATGAGTAAAATTGAAAGAAAGGTAAAGCGAAAACTGCCGGTGGAGCCATTCTATTTGTCAAAAGCCAGAAAAATAAATGTTTATCACCTAAAAATTTATATCTTGAAAAAGCATACGCAGCAGGAAGTGCTGCAGATACAGAAATTATAGTATTAAAAACTGTATACATAATAGAATTTACATAACCCATATACCAGGTACTATCTGTAAATATTGTTTTATAATTATCTAATGTAAAATCTTGTGGCCACAATGAATAAACATTTATAATTTCAGTAGTTGATTTAAATGACATGTTTAGCAACCAATAAATAGGCAGCATTAAGAAAATTATATAGAATGTTGGTACCACCCATTTTATTTTTTTCATGTTCTGCCCTCATCTTTCATCATTAAGTTGTAAAAAATCCAACATATTAAAAGCACAATTAAAAAGTAGATAAGTGACATTGCAGCTGCAGGTCCAAGATCAAATTGACCTAAGGCCATTTTTACTAAATCTAACGATAGAAAATTTGTTGCATTACCAGGGCCACCTCCTGTTAAAACAAAAGGTTCAGTATAGATCATAAAGCTATCCATAAACCTTAAAAGTATAGCTAAAGTTAAAACTTTTTTCATTTTTGGTAGTTCGATATATCTAAAAATATCCCATCTACTAGCACCATCTATTTCTGCAGCTTGATAGTAAGCTGGCTGAATTGAATTTAAACCTGCGTAAGATAAAAGAACAACTAAAGAAGTCCAATGCCAAACATCCATAAGAATAGTTGTGAACCAAGCATCTCCACTTTGTTGAGTAAAATTATAATCAAAACCAAGTGAATTTAGAGAATTTCCAAGAAAACCTATTTCTGGAAGAGCAAATATATTCCACATAGCTCCTACTACATTCCAAGGTATTAATAACGGCATTGACATTAAAATTAAACAAACAGGAACTCCCCAACCTTTTTTGGGCATAGTTAAAGCAATAGCTATACCTAGAGGTAACTGTATTAGAAGAATTATAAAAGTAAATATAAATTGTCTACCTAAAGATGCGTGAAATCTTTCGGAATGTAAAATTTCTTTGAACCATCTTGTTCCTTCCCATGCAAAAACATTACTTCCAAAAGTTTCTTGAAAGGAATAATTAACAACAGTCATTAATGGTACTACAGCGTTAAACGCAACAAGTACAAATACAGGAATAACAAAGAACCAAGCTTTTTGATTAAGTGTTTTGTTCATTATTCAATTATCCAATCATCTCCATATACATAAGTATATTTTTGATCAAAAGTTATATATGCGCTGTCACTTGGTATTTCGGCAGAAGCATTAGCTAAAATTTTAATACTTCCGCTACTACACTCGGTATCAATTACTTTATGTCTGCCTGTATCACTAACTCTTTTAATCTTTACTTTAATTCCCTCATTAGAAAAATTAATAAATTCCGGCCTAATACCTACTTGTGTTTTATTAAAATTTGTTTTTTTAATACTGGTATTGTTAGGTAATATCTTTCCTTCAAAATTAATTTGACCATTTTCAATTTCACATGGAAGAATATTCATACCTGGTGAACCAATAAAATGTCCTACAAAAGTATGTTTTGGTTTTTCAAATAATTCTACAGGAGTACCTGTTTGAACAATTTGCCCTTCATGCATAACCACTACTTGGTCTGCAAAAGTTAAGGCTTCAATTTGATCATGGGTAACATAAATCATAGTCCGATTAATTTTTTGGTGTAATTCTTTTAACTTTGACCTTAAAACCCATTTTAAATGAGGGTCAATAACCGTTAGAGGTTCATCAAACATAATTACATTCACATCTGATCTCACTAATCCTCTTCCTAAAGAAATTTTTTGTTTTCCATCCGCTGTTAATCCGGCAGCTTTATTATTCAGAGTTGATGTGAGTTCTAACATTTCTCCAATTTCTTTTACTTTTGAGTCAATTTCTGTTTTAGAAAGACCTCTATTTTTAAGTGGAAAAGCTAAATTGTCATA
>JAAZZF010000121.1 GCA_014239275.1 Flavobacteriaceae bacterium
ACATTGTCTGCTGATCCTAATAGAAAACTTGTAGGAGATGATGAACATGGATGGTCGAAAGACAATGTTATTTTTAACTTTGAAGGAGGATGTTATGCTAAGGTTATAGATTTAAAGGAAGAAAATGAACCTGAGATATATAGAGCAATTAAAAAGGGTGCATTGCTAGAAAATATTGTTTTCAAGAAAAATAGTAATTCTGTTGATTATATGGATTCATCTATAACTCAAAATACTAGAGTTAGTTATCCAATTAATTATATAAAAAACATTCAAAAACCTTCTATTGGATACAAACCAAAGAATATATTTTTTTTAACAGCTGATGCATTTGGTGTATTACCACCAATATCAAGATTACTTCCTAGTCAAGCAGCATATCATTTTATTTCAGGATATACAGCTAAAGTTGCTGGTACTGAAGCAGGAGTAATTGAACCAATACCTTCCTTTTCAGCATGTTTTGGAGCTCCTTTTATGCCTCTTCATCCAACTGTTTATGCAGAAATGTTAATTTCTAAAATGAAAGAAGCAAATGTAAAGGTGTGGTTAGTTAATACTGGATGGTCCGGAGGACCTTATGGAATTGGTAAGAGAATTAAGTTAAAATATACCAGAAGAATGATTGATGCGGCATTATCAGGTGAACTTGGCCCATATTCATATAAAGATTATCACATTCATTCAGTTTTTGGATTAGCACAACCAAGAGAATGTCCAGGAATTCCAAAAAGATTACTTAGTCCAAGAGCTACATGGAAAAATGATAAAGCCTATTATAAAATGGCATTTAAATTATCTAATGCTTTTAGAGAGAATTTTGATAAGTTTGAAAACATTGCAAACGAGGAAATAAAAAGAGGCGGACCTCAAAGATTCTCTAATAAGGTTTTTGATTTTAATTAATTTATATAAAATGGATAGGCTATTACTTATACTTACCTTTTGTATACTTTCAAATCCAATTTTTTCTCAAGAAGAAAAACCTCCAACTAAGATATTATTTGTTGGTAATAGTTTTACCTTTTTTTGGAATATGCCTCAATTAGTTTCTGCTATGGCAGAATCACAAGGAGTTTCAATTAATTCCTATCAATCAACTGTAAGTGGAAGTAGCCTTGAACAACATTGGAAAGGAGAAAAAGGTTCACTGACTAGAAAAAAAATTGACGAAAATAATTGGGATTATGTAGTATTAAGTGATCATAGCCTAAGAACAATAGATGCTCCTGAGAAATTTAGAGAATATGGCAAAAAATTTATTGATCTTGTACGTTTAAAAGGTGCTGAACCTATTTTTATGATTACTTGGTCTTACAAAGACAATCCTTCAATGCAAAAAATTATCTCTAAAGAATATATTAAACTAGCCAATGATTTTAATGTTAAAGTTTTCCCTGTTGGACCAATATGGGATGCTATTAGAAAAGATAATTCAAATATTGATCTTTATTTTGACAATAAGCATCCTTCATCTGTTGGATCTTATTTAATTTCATTAATAATAACCAAATCTCTTACAGGAAAATCATTAAAAGATATTCCAAAAAGGTTGTTTAAAACAGACGAGAAAGGTGAGAAATTTTATTTATCTTTCATTTCATCTTCAAATTCTAAATATTTAAAGGAATTTGTAGATAAATCAATAGAATAACTAATAAATAGTGAAAGCAAAGAAAATAGGATTAATATTGGGTCCAGCCCTTTTTTTAATCACACTTTTGTGGTTTCATCCAGAAGGATTGAGTAAAGAAGCAAACGCCATCTTAGCTTCCACACTTTGGGTAGCAGTTTGGTGGATAACTGAAGCTGTTCCCATTGCAATAACCTCTTTGCTGCCAATTATTTTATTCCCATTGACTGGTGGACTGGGATTGGCAGAGACTACTGCTTCATTTGGTCATCGTTATATTTTCTTATATATAGGTGGTTTTATATTGGCAATCGCTATTGAACGTTGGAATTTACACAAAAGGATAGCATTAAATATTATCCAATTCATTGGTACTAATGTAAAAAGTATCATTTTAGGATTTATGATAGCTACTGCATTTCTTTCCATGTGGATTTCAAATACAGCAACCTCAGTGATGATGCTTCCAATTGGAATGGCCATCATTAGCCAACTGATGGATAATCCAGATACAATTGAAAATGAGAACAAAACCTTTGGAAAAGCATTAATGTTAGCTATTGCATACAGTGCATCAATAGGGGGAATAGCAACATTAATTGGTACACCACCTAATTTAGTATTAGCTGGAATTGTTCAAGAAACCTATGGAGTAGAAATTACTTTTTCAAAATGGTTCATGTTTGGCCTACCTATTTCATTAATTCTTTTAGTTCTCTGTTGGAAATATTTAACTGAATTTGCTTTTTCATTTAAACAAAAATCTTTTCCAGGTGGAAAAGCTGAAATTAATAAACAATTAAAATCATTAGGTAAAATATCTTATGAAGAAAAAATGGTTTTAGTAGTGTTTATTTTAACTGCATTAGCATGGATAACAAGGTCCATTCAAATAGACGGTATTCAATATGGATTAGTAAAAATAATACCTAATATAGACGATACAATTATTGCAGTTATTTCAGGAATAATATTATTTATTTTACCTGCGTCTAAGGAAAAAAGTCGAAAACTTATTAATTGGGAAGAAGCAGTTAGAATGCCTTGGGGAATTCTTTTACTTTTTGGAGGAGGTTTAGCATTAGCACAAGGATTTACAACAAGTGGTTTAGCAGAATGGATTGGTGGACAAATGACTTTATTGGAAGGTGCATCACTTTTTATAATACTTTTATTTTTAATTGCTATGGTAAATTTCTTAACTGAAATCACGTCCAACCTTGCTACAACTGCTATGATTTTGCCTATCCTAGCACCTTTAGCTTTAATAATTGATGTCCATCCTTTTATTTTAATGGTCGGTGCAACTGTTGCAGCATCTTGTGCCTTTATGTTACCTGTGGCAACGCCTCCAAATGCAGTTGTTTTTGGATCAGGCTATCTAAGAATTCCCGATATGGTTAAAGCTGGAATATGGATGAATTTATTTTCAATAATCTTCTTGACATTAATGGTATATTTTTTATTACCTCTTCTTTGGGATTTTGACCCCAATACAATAATAGATTTTCTAAGAGATAAATAGTTAGCTTTCCTTATTTATTTGTTAACTTGAATTGATTATAAAATTTTACAACTATGAAACAATTTTTCTTATTATTATTGACCTTTTCCTTATCAATACAATCTCAAGAATCAAAAACAACAGATGTTATTGATATTATTAAAAAACATG
>JAAZZF010000122.1 GCA_014239275.1 Flavobacteriaceae bacterium
ATTATCACATTTTACAATATTGTTAACAGCATTTGCAACTGGAAGTTTTTCAAAAACAGTTAAGATAGCTTCATCACTTTTTGTTGGACATAAATATTGATCAGAACTTACTAGAGCCCTAAATTTATTGCCATTCATTGTTGCAGTTACATTATTAATCGTTAAACTGGATGTTTGGGTTCCTGAATAACTGTCGGAATCACTTAAGTTATCCCAAGGTTCAAAATTAGAAGAACTTGCATTATAAATTTGCCAAGAAAATGATGGGTTGTCTAAAGTTTCAGCACCTACACTAAAAGTTGCGCTAACTCCCTCTTGGCAAGCTGTTGTAGAAACAGGAATTGAATTAATTGTTACAGGTGAGCTTACTTTTTGAAAGAAATAGGTTCCATTACTATCTTTTAATGGTTCTACAGAATAATCATGTCCTGTAATTCCTCCTTTATTATCAACTCCATTATTTTCAGTTGTTGGAATACCTATTCCTACCATTCCATTACCGTCCTCATCTTTAAATCCCGCTTCAATTACATCATTACAGCCATCTCCATCGCTGTCTAAATCTAAATAATCCATTATAGTATCGTCATCTGTATCAATAGAATAGTTTTCAATAGAAATAACTCCACTAAACACTCCATTAGTTGTATTATTTGTTCTTTTTTGAGTTATTGAAATCCCTGTTATTTCACTTGCAACAAAACTATAGTCAATTGTGCTATTAGCATTAGTGTTTTGTTTAAAAATAATTTCATTGGCTGTATAATTAGATATTCCTCCTTCAAATTTTTCATCAAAATTAGTGTCCACCAAAATATTGTCATTTGGATCTAAAAGTGTAATGTTTTGTGTAATAGGGAAAATCTTTATTGAAAAAACATCCTCATTATTATTTTCAGTTTCATCGGGATTATCTATGAGTTTAATATTTAGTTTTTCTTTAAAGGAAAGAGTATAATTTATTTGAACATCAGTCCCTGATAAAACGGTAGACTTAAATACTCCATTCTCTCCGCCTTCAAACTTATTAACAGCTTCAGGAATACTGGTAATTACACCTCCATTTTCTAAAATGGAAGTATTTATAGATTCGTCCTTATCAAATTTAATGGATGGACTTACTTCATTTGTTAGATCAATCTTAGCATTTCCAAAAGATTCTATAGAATTACTAATCCCATCATTATCACTATCTATATCAATATTATCTATAATACCGTCTTGATCAGCATCTGTAGGACATACACTTACTACTATCTTATTAGAAAGAAAATTAAGATTAGAACAATCTAGAACACCCTCTAATTTATAGGATCCTGGAATTGTTGGTTTAAATATTGTTTGGGTATCTCCTGTTGGAACAAATTTTCCTGATTCATCTTCAATTAGCCATCTAATACTATCAAAACTTTCAATTTTAGATGCAGTTAAAATTATATTAGACTCACCATTTTGTTTTATACATGAACCAAGAAATTCAAGCTCCACATCATAAACTATTTCAGGAGGAGCAGCAAATCCAGAATAAAATCCACCAGTTGTCGCAGCTCCACTATAATTAAAGTATGCGACATACAGTTCATCACTTCCAGTAACTGAAATATCACCAGTTAATTTTTTAACCATATAGGTTACATAGTTCTCATTTCCAGCAACATTAGAAGGTCCGGTAACTTCACTATAATTCTCAATTGCAGTATTATTTATTGAAATAGTAGCATTTTTTTTAGTGATAAAAGTTACAGCCCCCTCAAAAGTTTTATTTCCTACTTTATCAATACTAGCAATATTGTTCACATCTCCCTTTGTAGAGCAATTTAAAGGAGGAACAAAAAACATTCCTTGATTTGCAGCTGGAGCATTAGCAGAATCGTAAACACTACCTGTCCCCTGAAAAGCAAATAATTTGTGATCTAAATCTTTAGCACTAACATACATATTAGCTCCAGCAGCATTTGAACTGTATTTATCTCCTTCAATTAAAAAGTAGTCTCCAGCTTTAGCAATTGTTCCATATGATTCTCCATTAACTAAAATTTCTGTATTATCTTGATCAGCAATAATTAATACATTTTCCCACCCATCATATCCATTTCCTCTTATAAAGATATATTCTGATCCTACTAAGTCAGACCCAACTATTTGATCTATACCATAATCTTGACCTCCTGATTGAGTTGCAAAACTTCCACTAGCAGAACCAGTATTTACTGCTATTGGTTTGTTTGAGGTTAATAATGTTCCTATTAGTTCGTTTCCTGATCCACCTTGACTTGCTAATATGTAGCTCTCCCCTTTATTTAAAGAAACAACTAAGGGCGACCCTATAATCTTAGGACCTCCAATTGTTTCCATGCTTTTTGTAAAACTAAAAGTTAATTCAGTTAGATCTTCGCTTGCCATTGCTGAAATAAAACCAATGTGAGAAGTGTTTTGGTTTTGCAACATTCCAGCACGAAATCTGGTCCCTAACCCAGGTTTTCCTTTGCTTACTAGAGCTCCAGCTTGATATTGTTGACCATCAGAATTTGCTCGAACAGAAATATAAACTTCAGCTTCAGCTTCGATTATAAAACCTTTATTTAAAACTTGTTCAGTTTCTGAGGATTCTACAAAAAGGTTACTCCACCAACCATTATTATTACCAGGATCTTGAGCTAATTCAATTACTGCAGGATTAGAATTAGAAACTTCACCTTCAGCAAATATGGTTCCTGACTCATTTGTTGCACCTAAAATTCCACCAATTTTAACTGTGTATTTTACTCCACTTTCACTAGGTGTAGAGATATACATCCACTGGTCTCCAGGATCATCAGTAGCAGCCATAGGAGGGATATAATGAACCTTGCTAAGTTGAGCTTGAGCTCCAGAAGCAATCAATACTAAAAACAGTAATAGAAATGATTTTTTCAAACGTCTAATGGAATTTTGTGTAAACTTAAGAGTTATATTTAAAAATAAAGAATGCTATTTCGTTTTTTGTTAAAGAAAAAAAATGAAATCTGATTTTTAAATAATCTGATAATAGTTTCGTTTTTCTATGTAATTGAATATCCTTTTTATAAATTTATAAATTAGAATAGGAATAGGCACAATCTTTTTTATAAATGAAAAACAGTAAAAATAGAAGAGAAGCATTAGTTTACCATGCTAAACCAAAACCTGGCAAGATTGAGGTGATCCCTACAACCAAATACAATACTCAAAGGGAGTTGTCTCTAGCATATTCTCCTGGAGTTGCACACCCATGCATAGAAATAGAGAAAGACATTAATAATGTATACAAATATACCTCTAAAGGAAACTTAGTTGCTGTAATATCAAATGGAACAGCGGTTTTAGGGCTTGGCGACATAGGTCCAGAAGCTTCTAAGCCAGTAATGGAAGGAAAGGCATTATTATTTAAAATTTTTGCAGGAATTGATGTTTTTGATATTGAGATTGACGCTAAGGATACTGAGAAGTTTATTGAAACTGTCAAAAATATCTCCCCAACTTTTGGCGGAATAAATTTGGAAGATATCAAGGCTCCTGAAGCCTTTGAAATAGAAAAAAGACTATCTGAAGAATTAGATATACCAGTAATGCATGATGACCAACATGGTACAGCAATAATTTCTTGTGCAGCATTATTAAATGCACTGGAAATTGCTGGAAAAAAAATCGAAGATGTTAAAATGGTAGTTTGTGGAGCGGGTGCAGCAGCAATATCTTGTACAAGAATGTATAAAGCCTTTGGTTTAAATTCTAAGAATATTATTATGACCGATAGCAAGGGAGTTATCAGAGATAACAGGAAAGATTTATCTTCTGAAAAGAAAGAATTTGCAACGAGCAAAAAAATTAACACACTTGAACAAGCTATTAAAAAAACGGATGTTTTTATAGGACTTTCAAAAGCAAATATGCTTACTTCTAAAATGCTTTTATCTATGGCAAAAAATCCTATAGTTTTTGCAATGGCTAATCCAGATCCGGAAATAAGATACGATTTAGCAATGAAAACGAGAGATGATATTATTATGGCTACAGGAAGATCTGACTATCCAAATCAAGTCAATAACGTATTAGGGTTCCCGTTTATTTTTAGAGGTGCTTTAGATGTTAAGGCAACAAAAATTAATGATAAAATGAAGATGGCTGCAGTAAAAGCATTAGCTTCTCTAGCCAAAGAAACAGTGCCAGAATTTGTTAATATAGCATATGATAAGACAAAGCTTGCGTTTGGAAAAAACTATATAATTCCAAAGCCATTTGATCCTAGATTAATTACTAAAATTCCGCCTCAAGTTGCAAAAGCGGCTATGGAATCGGGAGTTGCACAAGATCCTATTAAATGTTGGGAAGAATATGAAGAACAATTACATTCAAGATTAGGAAATGACAAGAAAATTGTAAGACTTCTTACTAATAGAGCAAAAGCAAACCCTAAATCAATAATTTTTGCAGAAGCAGATCATTTAGATGTTTTAAAAGCAGCACAAATTGTTCATGAGGAAGGAATAGGCTACCCAATTTTATTAGGAGATAAAGAAGTAATACTTGAACTAAAGTCTCAGATTGAATTTGAGGATGATATACCAATCATTGATCCAAAGTCTGATGAAGAGCTTTCAAATAGAGAATTATATGGACAGAAATATTGGGAAATTAGAAGAAGAAAAGGGGTTACTTTGTTTGAAGCGGTTAATAAAATGAAACAAAGAAATTTATATTCTGCAATGATGCTTTTAAATGGAGATGCAGATGCGTTAATATCAGGATATTCTAGAAGTTATCCAGTAACGGTAAAACCAATGTTAGAAGTTATAGGTAAAGCCACTGGAATTAATAAAGTAGCGACTACCAACTTAATGATTACTAGTAAAGGACCTTTATTTCTTTCAGATACTTCCATAAATATTGATCCAAGTGCCAAAGATTTGGCTATTATAGCTAAAATGACTGCAGAAACTGTGAGAATGTTTGGAATGGAACCAAATATAGCTATGTTATCATATTCTAATTTTGGCTCATCTAATCATGCCATGGCTTTAAAAGTTAACCATGCTGTCAAGTTTTTACATAGAAATTTTCCAGAGCTAAATGTAGATGGTGAAGTTCAATCAGATTTTGCTTTAAATAAGGAAATGTTTAAAGATAAATTTTCATATTCTAAACTTTCAGGAAAAAATGTTAATACGTTAATTTTTCCAAACTTAGATTCTGCAAACACTAATTATAAAGTAATTAAAGAATTAGATGGAGCACTCTCTATAGGCCCAATTATGATGGGGATGTCTAAGGCAGTTCATGTATTACAATTAGGTGCCAGTGTAGAGGAAATGGTAAATATGTCAGCAGTAGCTGTAGTAGATGCTCAAAAGAAAGCTAAATTAAAAGAATGATTACACAATTAAAAGGCAGAATGGTTGAAAAGTCGCCCACTGAAGTTGTGATTGACTGTAATGGAGTAGGATATTTAGTAAATATATCTTTAAATACATTTTCTAAATTAACTGATTCGGAAAGTATTAGCTTATTTACACATCTTCAAGTTAAAGAAGACTCACATACTTTATTTGGATTTTTTGAAAAAACAGAAAGAAACTTATTTCGCCAATTGATATCTGTTTCAGGAATAGGTGCTAGTACTGCTAGAACTATGCTGTCCTCTCTTAGTCCAAATGAAATTCAAAGTGCAATAATTTCAGGAGATGTTTCTACAATTCAATCTGTCAAAGGAATAGGATTGAAGACAGCACAGAGAGTTATTATAGATTTAAAAGATAAAGTAAGTTTAATTTCAGAAAATGATCAATTTATAGGAAATATTAACAATACAAATCAAGATGAAGCGTTATCAGCATTAGAAGTACTAGGATACAGCAGAAAACAAACTAGTAGGGTAATTGAAATGCTTCTTAATAATTCTCCCGAATTGTCTGTGGAAGAATTGATTAAAGGTGCATTAAAAAAAATGTAAAGTATTGATTAAGGTTTCTTTTAAAAGAAAAATGTTTTTATTTTCATTTTTCTTAATCGCATTATACAATCATAATCTATTAGGTCAAAAGATAATTAATTTAGACACAATAGGTAATACTGTTTATTTAGGAAAATTTAAACTTAAACCTCCTTCTTTTTTTATTTCTAAATATACATATGACCCTTTAATTGATAAATATATTTATACAACTAAGGCAGGAGAAATTGATGTAGGAATACCTTTGTTATTAAGCCCAAGTGAGTATAGGAAATTAGTAAGAGATAATAATATTAAAAATTATTTTCAGGACAAGTTAAAATTGTTAGAGGATGAAGATTCAGATGAATCGACAAAGCTTAAAAATTTGCTTCCAGATTTATATTTAAATTCTAATTTTTTTGAAACAATTTTTGGAGGAGACGAAATAGAGCTTACCCCACAAGGATCTATATCTATGGATATTGGAGCTAGATATCAAAAAAGAGATAACCCTTCCCTTTCTAGCAGAAACCAGAGCAATATTAGTCTTGATTTTAACCAGGCCATTAGCTTAAGCATGAATGGTAAAATTGGAGAGAGATTAACTATAGCATCAAATTATGACACTCAATCTACTTTTGATTTTCAGAATCTATTAAAATTGGATTATACTCCAACTGAGGATGATATTATACAAAAAATTGAACTGGGGAATGTAAATATGCCCTTAAGTGGATCTTTAATTTCTGGAGCACAAAGTTTATTTGGATTTAAAACGGAATTAAAATTTGGGAATACTAAAGTGACCACTGTTTTATCTGAACAAAGGTCTCAATCTCAAACTGTTCTAGCAAAAGGAGATGGAAGTTTTGAGGAATTTTCGATTTCTCCATTAGATTATGATGAAAATAGACATTTCTTTTTAGGTCAATATTTTAGAGACAAGTATGATAAAACTCTTAAAACAAATCCATATTTAAATACTCAAGTTAATATAACAAGAGTTGAAATATGGGTAACAAATAGAGTTAATCAAACTCAGAATGTTAGAAATATATTGGCCCTACAAGATCTAGCAGAATCGGATCCTAATAAAACAAAAATAGATGATTTTCTTCCTAATTTTATAACAAAACCAGGCAACAATGTTTATCCTGATAACTCAGTAAATAAATTTGATCCGTCTACCATTGGAAGTGGATTATTAAATTCTGCAATTAGAGAAATATCCTCTGTAAAAAAAGGGTTTGGAACCATTTCAAATTTAGTAAGTGAAGGAAATGATTATTCAGTTTTAGAAAACGCAAGAAAATTAGAATTAAATGAATATAAATTACATGAAAAATTAGGTTACATCTCTTTAAATCAGCCTTTAAATAATGATGAAATTTTAGCAGTAGCATACCAATATACGGTTGGAGGTCAAGTTTTTCAAGTTGGAGAATTTGCAAATGATGGAATTGATGCAACTAATCTATACCAAAACAATAATCAACTTCAAATTTCAAATAATAGTTTAATTGTTAAAATGCTAAAGAGTAGTTTAACAAATATAAATCAGCCAGTATGGAATTTGATGATGAAAAATATTTATTCTATTGGCTCATATCAAATCAACAAAGATGATTTTAAATTAAATATTTTTTATTCCAATCCATCTCCATTGAACTATATCGAGGCTATAGATGCATCTATTTGGCCATCATCAATTGAAGGAAAAACTTTATTATCTGTATTTAATTTCGATAATTTAAACATGAACAATGATATCCAAAATGGAGGGGATGGCTTTTTTGATTTTGTTCCTGACTTAACCATTGATTCTAAAAATGGTTTAATAATTTTTACTTCTGTTGAGCCTTTTGGAGAATTTCTTTTTAATAAGCTAAAAAATGCAAGTTCAACAATAGAAAATTATGAAAATTATGATTCCTATAATGTAAATCAAAAAAAATATGTTTATCAAGAGATTTACAGTTTATCTAAAATTGGAGCTGAGGAAAAAATAGAAAAAAACAAGTTTCAATTGAAAGGGTCCTATAAAACTTCAGGTGATTCTGGCGGGATAGCTATAGGGCAATTCAATGTTCCTAGAGGATCGGTAAAGGTTACAGCAGGAGGAAGGTTACTTCAAGAAGGAATAGATTATACAGTTAATTACCAAGCAGGAAGGGTTATGATTTTAGATGAGACGCTTAAAAGCTCTAATATACCTATTGAAATTTCTACTGAAAGCAATTCATTTTTTGCTCAACAGAAAAAAAGGTTTTCAGGAATTAATGTTGAACATAAATTTAACGATAATTTCATTTTAGGGGGTTCTTTAATGAATTTAAGTGAGAGGTCAATAAGCCAAAAAGCAAATTATGGAGTTGAGCCTGTTAATAATACAATGATTGGAGTAAATGGAGTTTTCTCATCAGAAGTTCCTTTTTTAACAAGATTAGCTAATAAATTGCCGAATGTAAGAACAAGAACGCCATCAGTAATTTCTGTCAAGGGTGAAGTGGCATATTTGCATGCAGGAAAACCAAAGAATTCGGGATATGAAAATAGTGCTACTGTTTATGTTGATGATTTTGAAGGTGCAGAAACAAACATAGACTTAAAGGATACTTTTTCTTGGAACCTTTCAAGTGTCCCTCTAAATGTTAAGGGCTCAGAATTTGAAATAGATGACTTAAGGCTAGGCTATTATAGAGCTAAATTAGCATGGTACAATATTGACCCAATTTTTTATACAAGGCAAAGGCCCTTAGGAATTGATGATAATGAATTGTCCAAAAATGAAACAAGAAGAATTTTTATTGATGAAATTTTTCCACAACAGGACTTAATTGAAGGGCAATCGAGAATTCAAAACACTTTCGATTTAAATTATATTCCAAATGAAAAAGGTCCTTATAATAATAATAATTTATTTGTTCAAGATTTAGAAAATAATTGGGCAGGAATTACTAGAAAAATTAATTCTACAAATTTTGAGAAATCTAATGTTGAGTTTATTCAATTTTGGTTATTAGACACCTTTGAAGATAATCTTTCTACTAATAATGATCTAGGTACTTTAGTTTTTAATTTAGGGAGTATATCTGAAGATATTTTAAAAGATGGTAAAAAATTATATGAAAATGGCCTTCCAACACAAAATTCACAACAAATAATTAATAACTCAAATTGGGGAGTTTCTCCAGCCACACAATCATTAGTATATTCTTTTGATTCGGAAGCTAATAATAGATTAGTTCAGGATTTGGGTTATGATGGATTAAATGACAAAGATGAATTAGATAGATATTTTAATGGTTCTAATGATGATCCTGCTGGAGACAATTACGAATATTATTTAAGCGCACAAGGTGGGATATTGAATAGATATAAGAATTATAATGGAACACAGGGGAACTCGCCTATTTCATCTTCTAACAACAATAGAGGATCGACAAATATTCCTGATACTGAAGATGTAAATCAAGACAATACAATGAATACTATAGATAGTTATTTTGAATATAAAATACCTATTAAAAAAAATATGGATGTTGGAAACCATCCTTTTATTAGTGATATAAGAAATAATGTTAAAGTAGAGCTCCCAAATGGACAAACAAAAATTACTAGGTGGATTCAGTTTAAGGTGCCGGTTTTTGAACAATTTTATAAGAGTAGTAAGTATAGTCCTTATTTTAATGCAGTAAATGGAATAGATAATTTACGATCTATTCGTTTTATGAGAATTGTTTTAAAAGATTTCTCTAATCCTATTACATTCAGATTCGGAACTTTAGATTTAGTTAGAACAGATTGGAAAAGATATTCTAAAAATTTAAATAAAGAAAATATAACTTACCCTGACACATCATTTGATATTGGATCAGTAAATATTTTAGAAAATGAAAATAGAGTACCAATTAATTATATACTCCCTCCTGGTGTTCAAAGAGAAGAAATAAACTCGAATAGTTCAATTATAAGACAGAATGAACAGTCTATGTCAATTAAAGTTATAGATCTCCATCCTAAAGACTCAAGGGCAGTTTATAAAAACTTAGATTTTGACATGAGGCAATATAAGAGTTTAAAAATGTTTATACATGCAGAATCTATTGAGGGCAGCCCATTATTACCTGGCGAAGGTGCTTCAGAAGATTTTGACAGAAGACTAGTTGGGTTTATTCGCCTTGGCTCAGATTTCACAGATAATTACTATCAAATTGAAGTTCCGTTAAAACCAACGGCATTTAGTCAGGGATCTTCTAATAGGTTTAGTGCTGAACAAGTCTGGGAGCCAGAATCAAACTCTATTGATTTTTCTTTAGAAACATTAACTAAATTAAAAGCTTTAACAATATCTAAAAGTTCTAACTTATCTGAAGTTTTATACTTTAATGAAGATCTTGAAATTATTGATGAATTTTCTTCTATTTCTAGTTTGCCAGGAGAGAAAAAATATAAGTTTGCTATTAAAGGAAATCCTACAATTGGAGGAATAAAAACTTTAATGATTGGGGTAAAAAACCCATCTACACAAAATGGAGATAATCTTTCTGGAGAAGTTTGGTTTAATGAATTAAGATTATCAGAAATTGATGGAAAAGGAGGCTGGGCTGCTTTAGGATCTTTAGATGCTAACATAGCAGATGTAGCAAAATTTTCTTTTTCCGGAAAGATGTCAACTATTGGATTTGGCTCAATTGATAAAACACCAAATCAAAGAAGTAGGGAAGAATTTAAACAGTATGGCTTTGTAGGTAGTGCCAATTTTGGAAAATTTTTGCCTGAAAAATGGGGAATACAAATTCCTTTAGCCTATACGATAAATCAACAAATCACAACTCCTGAGTATGACCCGTTTTATCAAGATATTAAGCTAAATGATCGACTAGATACTGCTAAAAGAAAAAGTCAAAGAGATTCTATTAGAGAACAAGCAATTTCATTTAAACAAACTAAAAATATCAGTTTAATGGGGTTGAAAAAAAATAGATCAGAGGGTCAAAAAGAAAAAATTTATGATATTGAAAATTTTGATTTTTCGTACAGCTATAATCAAGAAGTAGAGCATGATTATGAAATAGAAAATCTTACTAGAAAAACGGTAAGAGCTGGAATTCAATATAGCTTTAATTTTAATCCTTTTGTGATCTCTCCGTTTAAATCAATTGCTTTTATAAGTGAAAATAAATACTTGAAATGGCTTAGTGAATTTAATATTAACCCTTTGTTATCCAGTATTTCATTCAGTTCAAATATAAATAGAACTTTTAATAGTCAACGTTTTAGAGATGTTTATATTGAAGGTGCAGATTCTTCAAAACAAATTGCTTTACCTGATATACAACAAAGAAATTTTCTTTTTGATTGGGACTTAAACCTAAGTCAAAATTTAACTAATTCATTAAGATTAGATTTTTCAGCATCTAACAATAGTATAGTAAAAAATTATTATAAAAATGATTCTGAAGGTAATATTGTTGTAAATAAGGAACTGGAAATATGGGATGGATTTTGGAATACTGGAGAAACTAATTCTCATAATCAATCATTTGGACTAAGTTATGATTTGCCTTTTAAGCTATTCCCTTTTATAGATTTTATTTCAAGTAATTATAATTATTCCGGAGATTTTAACTGGGAAAGAGGCTCCGATGCTATGGCTCAAGTTGAAGATGAATTAGGGAATGTTTTAGGAAGAGTTAATACTATTCAAAATGCAAATTCACATTCAATGAATGCTTCTTTTAATATGTCAAAGTTTTATAGAAATATTGGCTTAGAAAAAAAGAAAAAACCTAAAAAAATAAAAGATAAAATTATAAATTCATTTATTGGTTTAGCAACGGGATTATCAAGACTTAAGTTAAATTATGCAGAAAATAATGGCCAAGTTTTACCTGGATATACTCAATCTTTAGGTTTCCTTGGGACTTCAAGGCCTTCACTGGCCTTTGTTTTTGGAAGTCAATCTGATATTCGCTATGAGGCTGCTAAAAATGGATGGCTAACAAATTTTCCAAGTTTTAATGAACAATATACACAGGTACATAATACAAAGTTTGATTTAGTTGCTGAAATAAGTTGGATTGAAGATTTTAAAATTGACATAAATGCTAATAGAGTTTATTCTGAGAGTTTTTCAGAAAATTATCAAGTAATAAATAATCAATATAATGCACTCAACCCAAATATTTCTGGGAACTTTGCTATTTCAACTATTTTAATTAATACTGCCTTTAATAGTAGTGATCAGTATAATTCAAAAACTTTTGAAACATTTCAAAAAAATAGACTAATCATTGCAAATAGATTGGCTGCTATTAATGGAAATTCAAACGGATTAGATGAATTTGGTTTCCCCCAAGGATATGGAAAAAACAATCAATCTGTTTTAATCCCATCATTTATTTCAGCATATTCAGGTAAAGACCCTAATAGCGTTTCTTTAAGTGCAATTAGAAGCGCGCCACTTCCCAATTGGTCTATACAATATACAGGATTAATTAACCTTGATTTCTTTAAAGAAAGGTTTAAAAGATTTAGTATCGGACATTCTTATAGGTCAAGCTATACTTTAAATAATTTCAAATCAAATCTGGAATTTGATTTATCTAATAATCAATTAACTGACGCTTCAGGCAATTTTTTAAATGAAATACTGTATACTAATGTAAATCTTGTGGAACAATTCAATCCTTTATTAAAAGTGGATATGGAACTAAAAAATTCAATAAGAGTTATTATGGAATTAAAAAAAGACAGAGCTCTTTCATTAAGTTTAGATAATAATTTATTAACTGAAACAGATGGAATGGATTATTCAATTGGATTTGGATATAGAATAAAGGATTTACAATTTAGAAACAGCTATGGAGGAAGGCAAACTGTTTCAAAAGGAGATTTAAATATAAAAGCAGATGTAAGTTTACGTGATAATATTACCATTATTAGGAACTTAGATATTGTTGATAATAAAGTTACTGCAGGCCAAACAATATGGTCTATTAAATTTTCTGCAGATTACGCTTTAAGTAAAAGCTTTAACGCAGTATTTTTTTATGACCATCTGTTTTCAGAGTTTGCTATTTCTACAGCATTTCCTCAAACAACAATCAGATCAGGAATGACATTAAGATATAATTTCGGAGATTAGTTTTTTATGAAAGAATTTTTATAAATTGCAAAACAAAAAATTAAAAAATGGAAATTAGATCTGAATTAAAATATACCAAAGATCATGAGTGGGTTAAAGTTGAAGGAAATCAAGCCAAAATTGGAATCACAGATTATGCTCAAGGCGAATTGGGAGACATTGTTTATGTAGAAATTGAAACACTTGAAGAAAGTTTGGGAAAAGAAGAAATTTTTGGGTCAGTTGAGGCTGTAAAAACTGTTTCAGATTTATTTTTACCAGTTTCTGGAAAGGTATTAGAAGTAAACAAAAACTTAGAAGATAACCCTGAACTAATTAATGAAGACCCTTACGAAAAAGGATGGATTATTCGTATGGAAATAGAAAACCCTGAAGAATTAAAAGATCTTTTAGATTCAGATTCATATAAAAAATTAATTGGATAGTTGTGTTTAAAAAAATTACAATATGCTATACATTATTAATTATTTGTGTTTCTTTAATACCAATCCCAGAACTTCCTTTTCCAGAATTTAGCTTATCCGACAAATCTCTTCATTTGATTGCATATTTTATTATGTCTGTTATGTGGATACGGTTAGGGTTTTTAGAATCTAATAAAATTAAATGGAATTACTCTTTCCTTGTTTTATTTACTGCATTAACAACGGAATTATTACAAGGTATTTTACCCATTGGCAGATATTTTGAGATTGCTGATATGATTGCAAATTGTATTGGGATTGTATTGGGAATTTTTGTTAGCTACATTTATATTATTAAAAATAAAGTGACTTAGCTTTCATTTTAAAAAAAAAAAATTATTTTAGCTTAAGAATAAAATTAAAATATGCAACGTAAAAAGAATCCTCAGGCAGATTTAAGAAAATACAGTAGTTTGATGTTTGCTGTAGGATTATGCCTTGTGCTATTTATTTCATGGCAAGCAATTGAATTTAAAAGTTATGAAAGGCGATATGATCTAGAATCATTAAATGTTGATAATGATGATGATGAAGAGATTCCAATTACTGAGCAAATTAAAACACCACCACCACCACCACCACCACCAGCTCCAGAAATTATCGAAGTAGTGGAAGATGAGGAAGAGATAGAAGAGACTATAATTGAATCAACTGAAACTGATCAAGAAGAAGTGGTTGAGGAAGTGGAGGTTTTAGAGGAAGAGATGGATATGGATATACCTTTTGCAATCATTGAAGATGTTCCATTATTTCCTGGCTGTGAAAGGGTTCCTAAATCTCAAAGAAGGCAATGTTTTCAAGAGAAGATACAAAAGCATATTAATAAAAACTTTAGATATCCTGAAATAGCTCAAGAAATGGGTATTCAGGGCAGGGTTTTTGTTCAATTCATGATTGGAAAAGATGGAAGTATAAGTGGAATTAGAACTAGAGGACCAGATAAAAATTTAGAAAAAGAGGCGGAGAGAATCATTGCTAAATTACCTAGAATGACACCTGGAAGACAAAGAGGAAGGCCTGTTAGGGTTCCATTTAGCATTCCAATTACCTTTAGACTTCAATAAAAACTTTTTAAAGACTTAGAATATCAATTAAATAATTGTTTTCTCTACTATTCTGTTTTAACTTTGCGCCCTATTAAATCTATGGCTACTAGTTTATACAAATCACAGTCAAAATCAACGGATAATATTATTAGGCAAAGCTTTAAAGCCTTTTTGGAATTAACTAAAGCCAGGCTAGCTATTAGTGTAGTTTTTTCCTCTTTAGCAGGATACTTAATAGCTTTAGACACTTACGATATTTCCGTAATTATTCTCCTTGTATTAGGAGGGTATTGTATGGTTGGGGCTTCTAATTCTTTTAATCAAATAATTGAGAAAGATTTAGATGCATTGATGGATAGAACAAAAAACAGACCTATCCCTTCAGGTAGGACTTCGGTTTCTTCAGCATTTATTTTATCAGTATTGTTAACATTAATTGGAACGGTTGCTTTATATAAAATAAATGCTAAAACAGCTCTTTTTGGGGCCATTTCCATTTTTATATATACATGCATGTATACGCCTTTAAAAACCAAAACACCTCTTTCGGTTTTTGTTGGAGCTTTTCCAGGAGCAATTCCTTTTATGCTTGGTTGGGTAGCTGCTACAAATAATTTTGGTATTGAAGCAGGAACATTATTTGCGATTCAATTTTTTTGGCAATTTCCTCATTTTTGGGCACTTGGATGGATGCTTCATGATGATTATAAAAAAGCAGGAATTAATATGCTCCCAACTAAAAAGAAAGATAAAGCTACTGCACTTCAAACTATTCTTTATACCATATGGATGATAATGATTTCTTTGCTTCCTTTAAGTGGCTTAACGGGAGATCTTCATCTTTCCATATTTTCTGCTTTTTTAATTGGGTTAGTTGGATTAGCAATGCTTTATTATTCGATTAATCTTTATAATCAGATGTCAACTAATGCTGCAAAAAAATTGTTTAAATCTAGTATATTTTGTTTGACTTTAGTTCAGATAATCTATGTAATAGATAATATATATATATGGATCTAAGTCAAGATGAAAATCGTTTAAAGACTATAAAAGCAAAAAAAATGATGCTTTTATTTTCAATGTTAAGTATATCAATGACTTTTGCTGGACTTACAAGTGCATATATTGTTAGTAAGTCAAGACCAGATTGGTTAAAAGAATTTGAATTGCCTATAGCTTTTACTATAAGTACAATAGTAATATTGTTAAGTAGCATTTCTATTTGGATTGCAAAAAAAAATGTTAAAAAGAACAATGTTTCTAACACTTCTTTATGGCTTTTTATAACTTTTGGATTAGGAATAATTTTTATAGTTTCTCAGTTCTCTGGTTTTAAAGAATTGATTTCTCAAGGTTATTTTTTTACAGGAGCTCAAAGCACCATAACAACTTCTTTTTTATATGTACTTACGGTACTTCATCTAATACACTTGTTTGCAGGGATCATTGTATTGATTGTTGTTATAACAAACAATTATAAAGGTAAATACGAAACTAAAAAATTAGGATTTGAATTGGCTGTAACTTTTTGGCATTTTCTTGGGTTTTTATGGTTGTATTTATTTATTTTTTTATATTTCTTTAGATAGTAAAAATATGTAACTTCGCAAATTATAATTTAATAGATCAATGAGCTCAACAATTTCAACAACAATAGAAGAAGAGGATTTATGGGATGGCGGTAAAAGACCTTTTAAGGCTGGCTATGGAAAGTTAATGATGTGGTTTTTTATAGTTTCGGATGCTTTAACTTTTTCTGGATTTCTTGTTGCTTATGGATTTTCCAGATTTAAGAATATTGATTCATGGCCAATAGCTGATGAGGTTTTTACTCACTTTCCTTTCTTACATGGTATTGATGCCCCAATGTATTATGTGGCATTAATGACATTTATTTTAATTTTTTCTTCTGTAACAATGGTTTTAGCTGTTGATGCGGGACATCATATGCAAAAAGAAAAAGTAGCTTTTTATATGTTGTTGACTATAATTGGAGGAGCCATATTTGTTGGTTCACAGGCTTGGGAATGGAGTAATTTTATTAGAGGCGAATATGGAGCTGTTGAAACAACAGGAGGTCAAATATTTCAGTTTGTAAATGAAAAAACTGATAAAAGAGTAGCATTAAAGGATTTTGCTATTAGCGGCCCTAGTGATAGATTCCAACATCAAATTAATGATGGAGTCTGGTATTCCTACGAAGCAACTTTGCCATCCTATACAGTTCAAGAAGTAATAAGTGGGTTTAATTCTAATCCTAATTTAATAATCAAGACAGAAAAAATTGACGAAAAGGGACATAAAATAAAATTAAGTAGAGAAGAGTCATTACAAAAAATAACTCAAGCAAAAAATGTTGTTGAGGGAGCAAATTTGGTTCGTAATGAATATGGAAATCGATTATTTGCAGATTTTTTCTTTTTTATTACTGGATTTCACGGTTTTCATGTTTTTTCTGGTGTGATTATTAATATTATAATTTTCTTTAATGTTCTTATAGGAACTTATGAAAGAAGAGGGCATTATCAAATGATTGAAAAAGTAGGGCTATATTGGCATTTTGTTGATTTAGTTTGGGTTTTTGTTTTTACATTCTTTTATCTAGTATAATTTTTTATAAATGGAAAATAGCACACATAAATTAGAAATTTTTAGAGGTCTTTTAAAGTTTAAGTCTAACGAGCAAAAAATATGGGCAGTACTTCTTTTCTTGTCGATTGTTACAACTATTGAAGTGGCTTTAGGTATTTCTAAACCTGAGATTTTAATGAATACTTTTTTGTCTGCTAAAATCATTAATTGGATTTTTATTATTCTTACGTTAGTAAAAGCTTATTATATAGCATGGGATTTCATGCATCTTAGAGATGAGAAAAGTGGTTTGCAAGCCTCTATAGTTATCACTCTTCTTTTTTTAATTGCATATCTGGTCTTTATTTTACTTGTTGAAGGAAATTATATTTATGATGTGATATATGAAGGATTTGTTAGCTGGAATTTTTGAAAATACTAAATAGTTTTCTTTTATGAGAAAGTATTTTGTGCTTACTATCCTGTTTGTTTTACCTTTAGTTGTTTATCTTTTTTTTGCTTCAGGCATAAACAATTTCGCTAAGCTTCCTGTCCTTACAAAAAACATTAAAGATATTTCTAGTATTTCTGAAGTTAGTTTAAAAGATAAAATTACAGTTCTAGGTTTTTTTGGAAAAAATGTTCAGGATAAATATGGAGACGCGGGAAACCTAAATCAAGAGATTTATAAACGATTTAGTGAATTTAAAGATTTTCAATTTGTAATGGTTCAGCCCCACGGAACTGAAGGTTTAACAAATGATCTGTTAAGTGAATTAAATAGAATGACTAAAACAGATTTTAAAAATTGGAAATTTGCATCGATAGATGATAATGATATAATTGATCTTTTTAATAGTTTAAAGACGGATCTTAAATTAGATTCCCATTTAGGCACTTCTTATGTGTTTATCATCGATAGAGATGGTAATTTAAGAGGAAGAGATGACAATGAAGGAGTGAAATTTGGGTATGATTCTAGGTTTGTTGCGGATATAAATAACAACATGGTGGATGATGTAAAAGTTATACTTGCTGAGTACAGAATGGCTTTAAAGAAAAATAATATTTATAAAGACAAGCTTTAAATGAAAAAATACTCTTACATAGGGATTTCTTTTATAGTGCTTATTTTCGGCATATTATTTTTCCCTAAAATTATGGAGAGAATAGATGGTAATAGTGTTAATCATCATACTAGGTTAAACAATTCAAAAGAATTAAGTTTTATAAAAATGAACAATGAAAAAAAGAAAGTTCCAGATTTTGTTTTTTTAAATCAGGACAGCCTTTTTATTGGTAATGAAGATTTTTTAGGAAAGGTTTTTGTTGTAGAGTTTTTCTTCACTTCTTGCCCCTCTATTTGTATAGAAATGAATAAGAATATGAAGATATTAGACAAGGAGTTTGGAGAAAGAGAAAATTTTGGAATAGCATCATTTACTATTGATCCAAACCATGATACACCTAAAGTGCTAAAAGAATATGCTGAACTACTAGAAATTAAATCAAAAAATTGGCATTTTTTGACTGGAAATATTTTAGATATATATAGCCTTTCAAATTCTGGATTTAATATTTTTTCATCTATAAATCCAGATATTGCTGGAGGCTTTGAACATCAGGGCTTTTTTGCTTTAATTGACCAGAACGGTTATATTCGTTCCAGAGATAATGGGATGGGTTCACCGATAGTTTATTATTTGGGAATTGAAGATGAAAATTCTGAAAAACAAGGTGTCGATATGCTAAAAGAAGACATTTTAAAATTGTTAAATAATGAATGATAATAAATCCAAAATTTACAATCGTTTAATTATAGTGGTTTCTATTGCTATTCCAATTGTTGTAGCTATTTTATTTACTGTTAAAATCCCTAATGCAACTCCTCTTAGCTTTCTCCCTCCAATTTATGCAACTATAAATGCTATTACTGCTGTGTTATTGATTTTTGCATTAAGGGCTATAAAATCTGGAAAGAGATTATTGCATGAAAGAATGATGAAAGTATGTATAGGGCTATCATTGGTTTTTTTAGTAATGTATATTGCTTATCACATGACTTCAGATCCCACGCCATATGGAGGCGAGGGAATAATAGCGTATGTTTATTATTTTATACTGATTTCTCATATAATTTTGTCCATTGTTTTAATCCCTATGGTTTTAACTAGTTATGTTAGAGCTGTTCAGAGGCAGTTTGATCCACATAAAAAAATAGCAAAAATTACTTTTCCAATTTGGCTTTATGTAGCTGTTACTGGAGTTATTGTTTATTTAATGATATCCCCTTATTACTAATGAGTTTTTTTTTATACATATACAGTTTGCAGTGTGCCATGTGTAGGGCTGTTTTGGAGTCTGGAGCAGATCAAAAAGCGGCAGAAGGTCTTAATGATGGGATAGTATATTTAATGATAATTCCCTATATACTAGGATTTTTAACTCTGGTTTTTCTGTATTACAAATTTTTTAAGAAATAGTTTTTTTATTAAATTTTTTTATTATATTTGCTGCCTTGTATAACAAAGTACTATGTATAATTAAAAAATTAATAAAAATGAAAAAAAAATTACTAATCTTATTTGTTATTTGTTTAACATTAACTTCCTGTTTTAATAGAGCATCTCCTAATGTTTCAGTAAAAAATGACATTCAATTAACCATAGATGGAGAAAATGTAGATGGAATTGAAGGAGAGTGGATTATTACAAGTGAGGAAAAAGAAGAAAAAGGAAAGCATATAATTATTGTCACAATTGAAAAAAACGAGCTAGAATAAATCTATTTTAATTGAGTACAGAAAATTTTAAAATACAAATAAGAAAGGGTCTATTGGAATTTTGCATTTTGCAAATTATTTCTAGAGAAGAGGTTTATACATCTGATATTATAGAAGAACTAAAAAACTCTAAAATAATTGTAGTGGAAGGAACAGTATACCCCCTCTTAAATAGACTTAAAAAACTTGCTTACATTCAACATGTATGGAGAGAATCAAGTCAAGGCCCACCAAGGAAATATTACTCAATTACATATGACGGGACTTTACATATTAAAGAGTTGTTAGTTTCATGGAATGAGATTGATAAATCAGTCAAAAAGTTATTAAAATCAAATAAATAAAATGAAAAAAACTTGTA
>JAAZZF010000123.1 GCA_014239275.1 Flavobacteriaceae bacterium
AAATCTGTTTTCTCTTTCTTAAATTATTTTGTTTACATAATTGTAGCATTAATAACATTTCAAAATTTTGGTATAAACTTAACAGGTATTTTTGCTGCTTCAGCTGCTTTATTAGTTGGAGTTGGTTTAGCTCTCCAAACATTTTTTCAGGATATAATTTCAGGAATTTTAATATTAGCAGATCAAACTGTTCATGTTGGAGATATTATAGAAATTGATGGTAAGGTAGGAAGAGTTGAAAATATTAAAATTCGAACTACTAGAGCAGTAACATTTGATAATAAAGTACTAATTATTCCAAATCATAAATATTTAACATCGACTTTGTTTAATTGGACTGAAAATGGAACTATTCTTAGAGGAAGTGTATCAGTAGGCGTTTCTTATGATTCTGATGTAGAAAAAGTTAAAGAAATTCTTTTAGATATTGCTAATTCACACCCTCATTTAATTAAAAATCCTCCCCCTAAAGTTATTTTCAAAAATTTTGGTGATAGTGCTTTGGACTTTAAATTAATTTTTACTTATAATAATGGTTTTAGAGTTAATTTAATTGAAAGTGATATTAGGTTTTTAGTTCATAAAAAATTTAAAGAAAATAATATTGAAATTCCTTTTCCTCAAGCTGTTGTGCATTTAGAGAAATAATTTTATATGTCAAAGATTTTAATTATTGAAGACGAAGAATCTATTAGAAGAGTTTTAAGAAAAGTTCTAATGGAAGAAGATAGTTCATATAATATTATTGAAGCTTTTGATGGTGATCAGGCTATTGAAATGGTAAAAAAAAATAAGATCGATTTAATTTTATGTGATATTAAAATGCCCAAAAAAGATGGAATAGAGGTTCTTAATTTTCTTATTAAAGATTATCAAGAAATCCCTGTTATTATGATTTCTGGTCACGGAGATTTAGAAACTGCTGTTGAATCAATGAGACTTGGAGCATTTGATTATATCTCAAAGCCTCCTGATCTGAACAGATTATTAAATTCTGTTAGAGGAGCACTTAAAAACAAGCTTTTTATAAAAAAAAATAAATCTGTATTAAAAAAAACAAAAGATTTCAAGATCATTGGAGAATCTGTTGAAATTAGAAAGATTAATAATTTAATTGATAAGGTTTCAAAAACTAATGCTAAAATTATAATTTTTGGACCCAACGGATCAGGTAAAGAGTTAGTTGCTAATCAAATACATTTAAATAGTTCTAGATGTGAAGGTCCATTTATTGAAGTCAATTGTGCAGCTATTCCATCAGAATTGATTGAAAGTGAATTATTTGGACATATTAAAGGTGCTTTTACATCTGCAATAAAGGATAAGATAGGAAAGTTTGAAGCTGCAAATGGAGGAACTATTTTTTTAGATGAAATTGGAGATATGAGTTTATCTGCACAATCTAAAGTTTTAAGAGCATTACAGGAACATAAAATTCAAAGAGTTGGTAGTGAAAAAGACTTAATAGTTGATGTAAGAGTTATTGCTGCAACTAATAAAAATTTAAAAGATGAAATTTCGAAAAATAATTTTAGAGAAGATTTATTTCACAGATTAGCTGTTATTGAAATAAATGTACCTTCTTTAAATGATAGGTTTTCAGATATACCTCTTTTAGTAAAACATTTTTTAAAACTAATTGCTTTAGAAAATAGTGAAGTTCCAAAGGAAATTAAATTAGATGCTATTAAAAAATTACAAAAATTTAATTGGACTGGAAATGTCAGGGAATTACGTAATGTAATTGAGAGATTAGTAATTCTTACTGAAAACTCGATCATTTCAAAAGAAGATGTCATTAATTATTCAGGTAAATAATAAATTATGAGAGAATATTTAAAATTAATAATGTTGTTTTCATTTTTTAGTATTTTTTCACAAAACGATGAACAAATGATAAAAAAAATATTTGATAGTTCTCTGTCAAATAGTAAAAGCTATGAGTTACTAGATTACCTGTCTAATGAAATTGGAGGAAGATTATCGGGTTCATTAAATGCAAAACGGGCTGTCGAATGGGGTAGAGATGAGCTAAAAAATATAGGATTTGATAAAGTTTGGCTTCAAGAAGTTATGGTTCCAAAATGGGTAAGAGGTCCCAAAGAATTTGCTTTAATTGAAACTCAACCAGGAACAACTTTTAATGTTGATGTATGTGCGCTTGGAGGATCTGTTGCAACTCCTTCAGTTGGAATAAAAGCAAATGTAATTGAGGTTCATGATTTTGAAGAATTAAAAGAATTGGGAAAAGATAAAATTGATGGAAAAATTATTTTTTTTAATAGACCTATGCAGCCAAATTTAATAAACACTTTTCAAGCTTACGGGGAAGCTGTAAATCAAAGGACAAGTGGTGCAGCCGAAGCTGTTAAATATGGAGCTATTGGAGTAATTATAAGATCTATGAGTCTTAGATTAGATGATTATCCTCATACTGGAACTATGAATTATGGATCATTACCACCAAGTAAAAGAATTCCTGCAGCTGCAATTAGTACTAATGCTGCAGAGAAATTAAGTAATTTATTAAAAATAAATCCAAATCTTAAGTTTTTATTAAGACAACAATGCAAACAATTTAAAGATGTCATGTCCCATAATGTTATAGCTGAAATTAAAGGTTCTGTATATCCTGATGAAATCATTTTGGTTGGTGGACATTTAGATTCATGGGATATAGGAGATGGTTCACATGATGATGGAGCTGGAATTGTACAATCAATGGATGTAGTTAATATTTTAAAGAATATTGGTTATAAACCTAAGAGAACAATAAGAGTAGTTTTATTTATGAATGAAGAAAATGGAACCAGAGGAGCTAAAAAATATTTCAAAGTTTCAAAGAGAAATAATTTGAATCATATTTTTGCTTTAGAATCAGATGCAGGGGGGTTTACTCCAAGAGGCTTTTCATTTACTTCGAATGCTGAAAATTTTTCTGTTATTAAAAATTGGAAATATTTATTCGACCCTTATTTAATTCAATCTTTTGTAATAGGAGGAAGTGGTGCAGATATTTCTCTTTTAAAAACTAATAATAATGTTTTAGCGGGTTTGAGGCCTGATTCTCAAAGATACTTTGATTACCATCATGCAGCAAGTGATACTTTTGATGCCATAAACAAAAGGGAACTAGAATTAGGAACATTTTCTATGACTTCATTAATTTATTTATTTGATAAATACGGAATTAATAATTAAAATTTGGAAAGTTTAATAGAATTAGATAAAGCTCTTTTAGTTTTTTTAAACTCACTAGGTGATGAAAGTTTTGATTTTATTTGGTTATTAATTACTGACAAGAAATCTTCTATTCCATTATATATTTTTTTATTAATCTATTCATATAAAAAATTATCCACTAATGATTTTTGGAAATGTTTATTAATTGTTGCCCTTTTGATATTATTTGGAGATCAAATAAGTGGCCTTTTTAAAGATTATTTTCAAAGATTAAGACCTTGTCATGACCCTGAGATTAATACCTATATTAGAATAGTTAAGAAAGGATGTGGGGGATTGTATGGTTTTTTCTCTTCACATGCAACAAATACTTTTGCATTAGCTACATTTTATTATATGTTACTAAGAAATTATTCGAATTATTTTATATTTCTTTTTGCTTGGGCCTTAATTGTTTCTTATAGTAGAATATATATTGGAGTTCATTTTCCAATTGATGTATTGTTTGGTGTTTGTTTCGGTATTCTTTTAGGATACATATTTTCATTGCTTCCTTCAAAAAAATATTCTAACAATGTTAGATAGAATACAAGAATATAAAACTCTTTTATTAAGAATATCTATAGCTTATTTATTTTATTTTATAGCACGAGTTTTATTTTATATCTATAATGACCATATTATCATTGTAGAAAGTTTCGAAGAATTTTTTAAGTTATGCTTAATTGGTTTAACTTTTGACACTTCAGCTATCCTATACACCAATGCTTTATTTATATTAATTTCTTTATTACCAATAAAAAGTAATTCTTCAATTCCCTTTCAAAAAGGAATGTTTTTCCTTTATTTCTCTAGTAATATCATAGCTTATTCTACTAATTTTTTTGATTTTATCTATTATGAGTTTTCACAATCTAGATTAACTACAACTGTTTTTGATATTGTTGAAAATGAAACAAATAAGATGGATTTAATGGGTTCCTTTATAATTGATTATTGGCATGTATTTGTTTTATTTTTTGTTTTAGTTTTTGCCTGGATTTATTTATATAATAAAATAGAATTTAAGGTTTCTTCTCATTTAAATAAATATAATTATTATGGATATTCAATAATTTGGTTCCTATTTATTGTTTTTGTTTGTGTTATTGGTATGAGAGGTGGAATTGGTAATGCCACAAGACCAATTAATATGGTTGATGCCCATAGATTTGTAAAAAAAGGCTCTCATGCCGATTTAGTTTTGAATTCTCCTTTTTGTATGATAAGAACATATAAAAAGAATTTTTTTCAAAAGAAAAATTTTTTAACAAATTCTGAAAAAAACTCAATAATTAATCCAATTAAAAAATTTAATGATTCTATAATTTCAAGGCCAAATATTGTTCTAATAGTTATGGAAAGTTTTGGAAGAGAGTATATAGGATCTTTTAATAAAGATAAAGCTATTGACAATTATATTAGTTATACACCATTTTTAGACTCTCTTTCACAACATAGTAAAATATTTCCTAATTCATTTGCAAATGGGAGACAATCTATTGAGGCTTTACCTTCTATTTTAGCTAGTCTCCCCTCATTTAGAATTCCTTTTACTTCGTCTCCATATGCAAATCAAGAGATTCAATCATTAGTTTCTGTTTTTAATAGTTTAGATTATTCTACTTCTTTTTTTCATGGTGCTCCAAATGGATCAATGGGTTTTTTAGGTTTGTCAAATATTTTAGGTTTTGACAATTATTTTGGAAAAAATGAATTTAATAACAATTCTTTATACGACGGATATTGGGGAATATGGGATGAGCCATTTTTGCAATTTATGAAAACCAAAATTGATAAATTTGAAGAACCTTTCTTTACAACATTTTTTAGTCTAACATCACATGAACCTTTTAAGGTTCCATTAGAATACAAAGATGTTTTTCCTGTTGGAAATGTACAGATGCATGAGGTTATAGGCTATTCAGACAATGCTCTTAGAGAATTTTTTAATTCTTCTAAAAATCAGCCTTGGTTTAAAAATACCTTATTTGTAATAACTGCAGATCATTCTAATCAATTTTGGTATCCATTTTATAGTGAAGGTATTAACAGATTTGCAATCCCAATTATTTTTTATCATCCTGATAATAGTTTTGTAGGGGTTAATAATAAACTTGCCCAACAATTAGATATCTTTCCTTCTATAATTGATTTAATAGGATATGATAAACCAATAAATGCTTGGGGAAGAAGTCTTTTTACTGAAAATTTAGACAAACCTTTCTCAATCCACTTTTCAGGAACAGTTTATCGCTTTTCAATGAATCAATTTACTTTAGTTTTTGATGGCGACAATGTTATAGGGGTATATAATATTGATGACTATGCACTAAATAAAAACTTGATTAATGATGATCAGATTGATTATTCTTTTGAAGAACAATATTTAAAGGCTTTTTTTCAAGACTATATGGAAAGAGTGATTGATGGAAAACTGAATTAAAGTTACTTTAAAATATTTTTAAAATTTATTTTAAATTCGTTAATTCTTGGAGCAGAAACTCCAATTATATATAAATCATTAGGGTTTTTTTTCTTATAATCTTGATGATAATTTTCAGCTTTATAAAATTTTTTAAAAGGTAATACTTGTGTTGTTATTTTATTAAAAACGTTATTTTTCAAAAGTCTTTTTATTTCATTTTTAATGATTAATTCTTCATTTTTAGAATTATAAAAAGCAATGGATCTATACTGTGTTCCGACATCAGGACCTTGTCTATTTAATGTTGTAGGGTCATGTGAACCAAAAAAAACTTTAACTAATGTTTTAAAGTCAATTATATTAGGATCATATACTACTTCAACAACCTCTGCATGACCTGTTTTTCCACTTATTACCTCATAATAACTTGGGTTTTTTGTAAAACCTCCAGAATATCCAGAATCAACTTTTTTTACTCCTTTTAAACTTTCATAAATACTTTCTACACACCAAAAACATCCTGAAGCAAAATATGCTTTTTCTAGATTTTGTATTTCATTATCAAATTTTAAATTGTTTTGTTGAACAATTAAGGTTGTAAATATTAATAATATCTTAATCATTTAATTATTTATTAGATGTGATACAAATTTTTCCCAATTATATTTATCTTTTTTTATTTTTATTTTATTTATCATTAATTTTTTATCATAATCTATTGCGAATAAAATTTTATTTGATAAATCTTTATGATTAGGTTCAGATATGAAACCATCTTGATTATCTATGATATATTCTGAAAGTCCTTTAATATTGGTAGTAACAGTTGGTATTTCAAATTGAAATGACAAAGAACTAATACCACTTTGAGATGCTTTTTTATAAGGTTGTATAACTAAATCTGAAGAACAAAACCAATATTTTATTTCATTTTCATCGATATATTTCTCCTTGAATAATATATTATTTTTTAAATTTTTTCTATCAATTATTTCCTTATACTTTTTTATAGATTTATAGCTTTCTCCGACAATTAATAATTTTACCTCATTTTTTTCTTGAATTATTGTTGACATGGATTTAATTAATATATCCAAGCCTTTATATTCTCTTATTAATCCAAAAAAAAGTATATATATTGAATCTTTGGATAAATTAAGTTTTTCCTTCGCTAAATTTTTATTTATTGGTTCACCAAATTTTTTTGGAACTGGATGAAATAATGTAATTCCATTTTTTATATTATGTATTTTTTTTATTTGATTCATTACATTTTTAGAAAGGGTAACATGTTTATCAATACTATTTAAATAAAACTTTAATAAACTTTTTTGTAAAAAATTATTTTCATGTGGAAATGCATTGTGAATTAATCCGATTTTTTGAATTTTTTTATTAAGTATCCTATTAATAAATGAAAAGCTGGGAGCCATATAAGGTGTCCAATAACAACTAATTAATATATCTGGATCTATGTCATTAATTTTTTTTGCAATTGAAATCCAATTAAAAGGATTTATTGAGTTGATAATTCTTTTTGCTTGAATTTTTGGTGAGTCAAATTTGCTAGATAATTGTGTTTTGCCAGGAAAAAAAATAGATGGATATTGTAAACTAAAAGTAAATACTATTACTGAATGTCCTGATTTTTGAAGATTTTCACATAGTTCTTGATTTGTGTCTGAAATACCTCCTCTATAAGGAAAATATGGACCTATAACAACTATATTCATTTCTTTATTTTAATCATTGACTAATATCCAATCTCCATTTTTTAAATGATTTTCAGCAATTTTATATTTTAATGTTTTTTGCTCACCATTTGAAATATTTTTTATTGTAACTTTTTGATTCCTACCTATTTTTTTAGCTTCTCTAACAATAGTTTCAACTGGTTGATTTCTTGATGATACATTTTGTCCTGCATTTCTGTTTATTGAGGCTAATTCATCACTGTTTAAAACCTCTTCTTTAGATATATTAAATTTTTGTTTTCTTCTTTCTTTTCTATCTTCTCTAATTTCGGATGGATCTTTTGAAGGAAGTTCCCCCTTAAATAAAAACGAAATTATTTCTTTATTTATTTCATTTAGTGTTGTTTGAAATAATTTAAAAGCTTCGAATTTATAAATTACTAATGGGTCTTTTTGTTCATGTACTGCTAATTGAACAGATTGCTTTAATTCATCCATTTTTCTTAAATGATTTTTCCATGATTCATCAATAATGGCTAATGATATATTCTTTTCAAAATCATTTATTAAAGTCTCTCCCTTAGATTCGTAAGCTAATTTCAAATTAGAAACAACATTAAGAGTTTTCTTTCCATCTGTGAAAGGAACAACAATTCTTTCAAAATTATTGGATTGGTTTTCATATACATTTTTGATTACTGGAAATACTTTTTCAGCACTTATTTTCATTTTTGAATTGTAATGCTCATAAGCACTTTTGTATGTTTTGTATACTACTTCTTCTGATTCTGTTTTTTCAAAATCTTCTTGAGAAAACGGAGAACTTAATGAAAAACATCTAATAACATCAAATTCATAATCTTTATAACTATTGGATATTTTATTATTCTCTACTATTATTTCAGTAGTATCATAAATCATACTAGCTATGTCGACTTTTAATCTATCACCCTCAAGAGCATGTTTTCTTCTTTTATAAATATTTTCTCTTTGTACATTCATTACATCATCATATTCCAATAATCTTTTTCTAATTCCAAAATTATTTTCTTCAACTTTTCTTTGTGCTCTTTCAATTGTTTTGGTCATCATTGAATGCTGAATTACTTCTCCCTCTTCTAAACCCATTTTATCCATCATTTTAGCAACTCTATCGGAACCGAATAATCTCATTAAATTGTCTTCTAAAGACACATAGAACTGAGAACTTCCTGGATCACCTTGTCTTCCAGACCTTCCTCTTAGCTGTCTGTCAACTCTCCTAGAGTCATGTCTTTCAGTTCCTACAATTGCTAAACCTCCATTTGATTTAACTTCTTCATTAATTTTTATATCCGTTCCTCTACCAGCCATGTTTGTAGCAATGGTTACTATTCCTGCATTTCCTGCTTCTGTTACAATATCTGCTTCTTTCTTATGTAGTTTAGCATTTAAAACATTATGTTTTATTTTTTTAATTGTTAGCATTCTTGCAAGTAATTCCGATATTTCAACAGATGTTGTTCCAATTAAAACAGGTCTTCCTTCATCAGATATTTTAGTTACATGTTCAATTACTGCATTGTATTTTTCTCTTTTAGTTTTATAAATTAAGTCATTGTGATCTTTTCTTGTAACAGGTTTATTTGTTGGAATTTCTATAACATCTAATTTATATATGTCCCAAAATTCTCCTGCTTCGGTAATGGCTGTTCCTGTCATTCCAGAAAGTTTTTTATACATTCTAAAGTAATTTTGTAGAGTAACTGAGGCAAAAGTTTGTGTTGCATCTTCAATTTTTACATTTTCCTTAGCTTCTATTGCTTGATGAAGACCATCTGAATAACGTCTACCATCCATTATTCTACCTGTTTGTTCATCAACAATTTTGACTTTATTATCCATTACAACATATTCTGTGTCCTTTTCAAATAAAGTATAAGCTTTTAGTAATTGATTTATAGTGTGGATTCTTTCACTTTTCACTCCAAAATCATTATATATTTTTTCCTTTTCTTCAACTTCAATATTAACTTCTAAATTCTTATTTTCAATTTCAGCTATTTCAGTTGATAAATCAGGAAGGATGAAAAAATTTAAATCTTGATTCTCTGTAGATAAACTATCAATACCTTTATCTGTTAATTCAATTTGATTGTTTTTTTCATCAATAACAAAGAAAAGATCCATATCAACTTTTGGCATTTCTCTATTGTTATCTTGCATGTAAAAATTTTCAGTTTTTTGTAATAACTGTTTTACACCTTCTTCACTAAGAAATTTAATTAATGCAGAAGTTTTAGGTAATCCTCTAAAAACTTGCAATAGATGAAACCCTCCATCTTCATTATTTCCTTCACTAATTAATTTTTTCGCTTTTGATAAAACTTGTGTTAATAACTGTTTTTGTTTTTGAACAATTGAATTTATCTTCGGTTTTAATTCATTAAATTCATGGATATCCCCTTTAGGGACTGGTCCTGAAATTATTAATGGAGTTCTGGCGTCATCAACCAAAACTGAATCTACCTCATCTACTATAGCGTAGCTGTGAGTTTTTTGTACTAAATCAGACGATTTGTGAGCCATATTGTCTCTTAAATAATCAAATCCAAATTCATTATTTGTTCCATATGTAATATCAGATTCATATGCTTTTTTTCTTCCCTCAGAATTTGGACTATAATGATCAATACAGTCTACAGTTAGTCCATGGAATTCAAAAATTGGTGCCATCCAAGCACTATCTCTTTTTGCTAAATAATCATTTACTGTTACTAGGTGCACACCATTTCCAGTTAATGCATTTAAGTATACAGGAAGTGTAGCTACAAGTGTTTTCCCCTCTCCAGTTTGCATTTCAGCTATTTTACCACGATGTAATGCTATTCCTCCAATTAATTGTACGTCATAATGTATCATATCCCATGTAACTTCTTTTCCAGCTGCATCCCATTTATTAATCCAAATTGCATTTTCACCTTCAATTGTAACATAATTTTTTAATGAAGAAAAAAGCATATCTGATTCAGTTACTTTTACAGATAGTTTAGTATTCTCTTTAAACCTTTTCGCTGTTTCTTTTACGACAGCAAAAGCTTTAGGAAGCATTTCGTTTAATTTTAACTCAACTTCTTGATTGGAAAGTTCATTTATATTATCAATTTCTTTATAGAATTTTTCTTTATCATCAATATTATTGGAAGAATTTATTTTTTCTTTTAACCCATTTATTTCTTCATTAAAAGGTTCCCTTACAGAATGGATTATTTCTTTAAATTCAATTGTTTTATTCCTTAATGCATCGTTATTTAATAAAGATAATTCATCCTCATAGCTTAAAATATCTTTAACGATAGACTCAACCTCTTTTAAATCTTTTTTAGATTTATCTCCTACAAAAATATTTAGTAAAGAATTAATTAAACTCATTAAAAATTTTATTTATAATCAAATTTAAGTAAAAAAAAAGCCTCCTAAGAGACTTTGTGTAAGTTTTATAAAACCTAATATTCATCTTCATTCCAAAGGTAATCTTCATCAGTTGGATAATCCGGCCAAATTTCTAAAATAGATTCATAAACATCCCCTTCTTCTTCTTCAATTTCCTGTAAATTTTCAACAACTTCTAGGGGAGCTCCAGTTCTAATAGAAAAATCTATCAATTCATCTTTATTTGCTGGCCAAGGTGCATCACTTAAATACGATGCCAATTCTAAAGTCCAATACATAATTTTAAGCTATAAATATTTGCAAAAGTAAATTTTTAATTGACTCTTGCAATATTTTAGACAAAAATTTAATATTTTTTTTTCTTTCCAAAATAATACAATACTATTACAGAGAAGAAAAACAATGAAAATCTAAAAATAAAATCTCCATATTTTACGTAAACAGTAACTAGATTTGTGACTCCAGCTTTAGCATTAATTACTCCTTTTATATTGTAATCAAGTTGATTGATGATTTCTCCTTTTTTATTAATTATTGCTGAAGATCCCGTATTAGCACTTCTTATAATATTTCTTCTTGTTTCAATTGATCGTATTTTAGAATAACTCAAATGTTGTTTATAGCCTTGAGATTCACTCCACCATCCATCATTTGTTATAATTGCTAATAGTTGTGCTCCATTTCGAATATATTCCGTTACATATTCTCCATAAACTGACTCATAACATATTATTGGAGCTATTTTAACTCCATTATCAAGTTCAAAAACACCTCTATTTGGCTGAGTTCCTCTAGTAATTACTGTTCCACCCATGTTTAATAAAGCATTTCCTAAAATAGGTTCTAGAATATTCTTATATGGCATATGTTCTACACCAACTACTAATTTTGATTTATGATAAATTTGAGGTTTTTGATTCTTTGAAATAAGAAAACTACTGTTGAAAACATCAATCCATAAGCTATCTTTAATATAATTTGAAGTTTTAGATTTATTTGAAGAAGAATTATAAAGTTTATAGAATTGAACTCCAGATAGAAGCTGTGAATTATTCCTATTTAAATAGTCCTTTAGAGATAGCAAGAATGGACTTTCTTGGAACCTGTTAATTAAAAAACCAGGACTTTCTGAAAAATATGTTTCTGGAGCAACAATTATATCATTAGGCTCTCCTAACGAATCCACTAAACTTTTAAAATCTTGGAGAATAGAAATATTATCTCTTCCATATTTCTCTGTATAAGGATCAATATTTGGTTGTAATATAGTAACACTGATGTGTTCTCTATCATTTTCTTGAAAATTATAAATAAACAATGAAATTATAATTGGAATAGAAATTGTTAGAATTGAAAAAGAAATTCTAACAATATTGATTTTTTTAGTTTTTATATAATTATTATAAACTAATAGGAATAGATAGTTTACTAATAAAACCCATAAAGTTCCACCAAAAGACCCAGTATATTCATACCATTGTATCCATAAGATATTTTCTGAAAAAACATTACCTAAGTTTAACCATGGCCATGAAAAATCCCAGTACAAATGAAATTTTTCAAATACAATCCATGATGAAAACCAATAAATAATACTTAGTTTTTTACTTACTTTATTAGAAATTAAACTGTAACTAGTAAATACTAAGGCCATTAATAAACTATTAACAATAATTGCAAAAGACATTCCAAAAAAAGTAGAATATATTAACCACCATGTGGCAATGGAATTCCAAATAAAAAATGATAAATAAGAATATAAAAATATTTTTAAGCTAGAATCATTTCTTATTAGTTTTTCTAAATAAAGTAATGGAACAAAACTTATAAAGATTAAAATTGTAAAACCATAAGTAGGCCAAGATAGACCAAGTAAAATTCCTGAAAGAACACTGTATGAAAGATGATTCTTATTCAAATAGAGAAGATTTTTTTTTAATTACTAAGCCAAGTTAGACAAAATAAAAAAAAATTGTCAACTTAATTTAAGTTTAATTTATATGATTTAAAATTGTAATTTTAAAAAATGAAATTTCTTTGGTTTCTTCCCAATACATTTACATTTTTAAATCTTTTTTTTGGATGTGTAGCAGTTGTTTTAGGTCTAAATGGAGATCTTGAGGCTCTAGCTGTTTTTGTTTTATTAGGTTTAGTTTGTGACTTTTTGGATGGTTTTTTTGCAAGAATGTTAAATGTTAAATCTAGATTAGGAGTTCAATTAGATTCTCTTTCTGATATAGTTAGTTTTGGTTTAACATCTTCCATTGTAATTTTCGTATTATTAAAAAAATCTAATTATATAATAGATAATGGTGAGTCAAATTTATATCTTCAATTAATTCCATATTCATCTTTTTTAATTACAATAGCTTCATCTTATCGTCTGGCAAAGTTTAATTTAAGTTCTACAGATTCTTTTTTTATTGGTCTTCCCACTCCAGCAAATGCTCTTTTTATAGTTTTTTTACCTTTTTTATTTAAGAATAATATTATTTTTCCTGGATCAGATTTATTAAATAATACTTTTTTTCTATTATTTGTGTTATTGTTATCCTCTTATTTACTTATTTGTAATTTAAAGATGTTTTCTTTTAAAAATATTAATTTTTCAATTAAAGATAATGTGTCATTTAATTTATTTATAATAACAGCATTATGTTTAATTATTGCTTATAGCTTTGCTGCTTTTCCTTTAATTATTGCTATTTATATTTTTGTTAATTTATTAGGAATTAAATTCTAGATTTTTTTTTCTGAATTCAAAATTTTCACCTAGGTAGAGTTTTCTCACCATTTGATCCTTAGCAAGTTCTTCTGGAATTCCTGATTTAAGTATTTTGCCTTCAAACATTAAGTAAGTCCTGTCAGTTATTGCTAATGTTTCTTGAACATTATGGTCTGTAATTAAAATACCAATATTTTTCTTTTTTAAGTGAGAAACTATTTTTTGAATATCTTCTACTGCAATTGGGTCTACTCCAGCAAATGGCTCATCTAATAAAACAAATTTAGGATCAGTTGCTAAGGCTCTAGCTATTTCTGTTCTTCTTCTTTCACCTCCCGAAAGTAAGTCTCCTCTATTTTTTCTTATATGCTGTAAGCCAAATTCTTCAATTAGTTTGTCCATTTTATTAATTTGATCATCTTCACTAAGATCAGTCAATTCTAAAACAGCTTTGATATTGTCTTCAACAGAAAGTTTTCTAAAAACAGATGGTTCTTGAGCCAAATATCCAATTCCTTTTTGCGCTCTTAAGTACATAGGAAACGAAGTTATATCAGAATTATCAATTGAAATAATTCCACTCTCTGGTTTGATTAATCCAACTATCATATAGAAACTGGTTGTTTTACCGGCTCCATTAGGACCCAATAATCCAACAATTTCTCCTCGATTAACTTCAATTGAAACATTATTAACTACTTTTCTTCCTTTATAAGATTTAACAATATTATTTGCTCTTAATTTCATTTAAACACTTAGTTTATTAATATAAAACTATTTTTTTTCTTTTTTCAAAACAAACTTAGAAATATATATACTTATTTGATAAAGAACAATTATGGGAATAGCTACGATTATTTGACTTGCAATATCAGGAGGTGTAATTACAGCTGAAAGGACCAAAACAATAACTAAAGCAAATTTTCTATATTTTACCATAATTTCTGGAGTAACCAATCCAATTTTAGTTAAGAAGTAAATAATTATTGGTAATTCAAAAATTAAACCTGAAGCAATTACGGCTGATCTAACTAATCCTACATAACTGTCTAAATCAAAATCATTAAAAATTTCACTGCTAACGGTATAAGACCCTAAAAAATTGATTGATAGTGGAGTAACTATATAGTATCCAAATAAAACTCCAATAAAAAATAAAAGAGAAGAAATAAATATAAAACCTCTAGCATTTTTCTTTTCATTTTGATAAAGTCCAGGGCTAATGAAGCTCCAAAATTGATAAATTATATATGGAAATGCAATTATGAATCCCGCAGTAATTGACATCCAAATATGGGCTGAAAATTGTCCAGACATTGTTCTACTCTGAATTCTAAATGGCATTTCACTTATACAGAAACTGTCATCTAATCCAATTTTATTTGAAATATTGCATAGTAATTCATATGTAAAAAAATCAATATTTTTTGGTCCGAAAAGAACTTGATTGAAAATAAAATCTTTTGCAAGAAATGCAATACCTCCACCAATTAGAATTGCAAATACACATCTAATAATATGCCACCTTAAATCTTCAAGATGATCTAAAAAGGACATTTCATCAACATTAGGTTTTTTCATTAAGAGATACCTTCTTTTATAATATTATGTAAATGAATAATTCCAGTATAATTATTATTGTCTTCAACAATAAGTTGGGTTATTTTATTTTTTTTCATGATTTTAAGAGCTTCATAAGCTAAAATATCTGAACTTGTTTTTTTTGGAGATTTTGACATAAGATCAGAAGCTGTCACACTATTTAAATTTGTTTTCTTGGAAAAAAATCTTCTCAAATCTCCATCAGTAATTATTCCAATTACTTTTCCATTCTTTAAAACAGCTGTAGCCCCTAGCATTTTTTTTGAAATTTCATCAATAATATTTTTAAAATTTTCATTATAATTAACTTGAGGTTTAAGGTTTTTCGACACCAAATCTTTCACTATTAAATGTAATTTTTTACCTAAAGTTCCTCCAGGATGAAATTTAGCAAAGTCACTTTCCTTAAAACCCTTTAATTCAGAAAGACATATTGCTAATGCATCTCCTATAACAAGTTGAGCAGTTGTACTTGTAGTTGGAGCTAAATTATTCGGACAAGCCTCTTTTTTAACAAAACTGTTAAGAAAATAATCAGAATTTGTTCCTAAAAATGAATTTTTATCAGATGTAATTGCTATTATTTTAACTCCAGAATTTTTTAAAAAAGGAACTAAATCTTTAATTTCTGAAGTGTTTCCACTCTTTGAAATCAATATGATTACATCATTCTTTTGGAGAATCCCTAAATCACCATGAACAGCCTCAGCAGCATGCATAAAAACAGCAGGTGAACCAGTAGAATTTAATGTAGCTACTATTTTCATTCCTATTATTGCACTTTTTCCAATTCCACTAACAATAATTCTACCTTCTATTGAATTTATATATTCTATACAGTTCTTAAAATCTTTATTTATAAAATTAGATAATTCTAAAATTGATTTACCCTGGTTTTCAATGCTTTTTTTTGCAACTTTTATTATATCAAATTTTGAATTCAAAATAGTTTTATTAGTAATCTTTTAATGTTATATTTAAAAGACAAAGGTACAAAATACCTTTTTAGGAAATTAAATGATGGTAGATTTTCATTTGGAAAAAGAATTAAAAAATTTATTTGGCTTTTCTAGCTTTAAAGGAGATCAAAAGAAAATAATTCAAACAGTTTTAGATGGTAAAAGTTCAATGGTGATAATGCCAACTGGATCAGGAAAATCTTTATGTTTTCAGTTACCTGCATTATTATCTGAAGGAACATCATTAGTTGTTTCTCCCTTAATTGCATTAATGAAAAATCAAGTTGATGTTATAAGGGGAATTTCTTCAAATGATGGAATTGCTCATGTTTTAAATTCTTCTTTAAATAAGAAAGAAGTTGAAAATGTTAAAGATGATATTTCTAATGGAATAACTAAACTACTGTATGTTGCTCCAGAGTCATTAGCTAAACAGGATTATATTGATTTCTTAAGTAAATCAAAAATTTCTTTTTTAGCTGTTGATGAAGCCCACTGTATTTCTGAGTGGGGACATGATTTTAGACCAGAGTATAGAAACTTAAATACTATTATTAATAAAATAAAAAAAAATATTCCAATAATAGCATTGACTGCAACAGCTACACCTAAAGTAAAAGATGATATTATTAAAAATTTAGGAATTGATAATGCGACTCTTTTTAAAGCATCCTTTAATAGGCCAAATCTTTTTTATGAAGTTAGACACAAAAATAATGAGATTAATAGGGATATAATTTCTTTTATTAATCAGAGAAAAGGAAAATCTGGAATAATATATTGTTTATCTAGGAAAAGTGTTAATGAACTATCAGAATTTCTCCAAGTTAATCGTATTAATGCTCTTCCTTATCATGCTGGTTTGGAACAAAAAAATAGAGTTAAAAATCAGGATATGTTTTTGATGGAGGAATGTGATGTAATAGTTGCTACAATTGCTTTTGGAATGGGTATAGATAAACCTGATGTTAGGTATGTAATTCATTATGATATTCCAAAAAGCCTCGAAAGTTATTATCAAGAAACTGGTAGAGCAGGTAGAGATGGAGGTGAGGGCCATTGTTTAGCATTTTATTCTTATAAGGATATTGAAAAACTAGAAAAATTTATGTCTGGAAAACCTATAGCAGAGAAAGAACAAAGCTATTCTCTTTTGGATGAAATGGCAGCTTATTCTGAAACCTCAATGTCTAGAAGAAAATTTTTACTTAATTACTTCGGAGAGAGGTATGATGAAATTAATGGTGAGGGGGCAATGATGGATGATAATATGAAGAATCCAAAAACTAAAATAAAAGTTAATGATCAGATTAAAATTATAATAAAACTAATTATTCAAACAAAGGAACAATATAGAATTAAAGAATTAGTAGCCTGTTTAGTTGGTAAAGAAACAAACTTGCTTAGATCCCATAATATTTCACAAAGCAATATTTTTGGAATTGGAAAGGCTTATGATGAAGTTTTTTGGAATTCTTTGCTTAGACATTTACTTGTTAAAGAAATGATTAATAAAGTTGTAGAATCTTATGGTGTTATTAAATTATCTGATAATGCACATGAATATTTAAAAAAACCTTTTGATTTTTTTATTACTGAAAATCACAATTACAAGGATTCATATAATATAACAAACCAATCTAATTCATCTAATAAAAGTGTTTTTGATAAAGTTTTATTTTCAATCTTAATTGGAGAAAGAAAAAAAATGGCAAAATCTAAAGGTATTCCACCATATGCAATTTTTCAAGAGTCTTCAATTGAAGAAATGGCTATTAAATATCCAATATCAATTGAGGAGTTAAAAAATATCAATGGAGTTGGTGAAGGTAAAGCAGTTAAGTTTGGGAAACCTTTTATTATTTTAATTGATGAATATGTTAAAGAAAATGAAATACTAAGACCAAATGATTTGGTTATTAAAAGTACAGGTTCTAATTCAGCTTTAAAACTGTTCATTATACAAAGCATTGATAGAAAGCTTTTACCAAATGATATTGCAAATTCAAAAGGTATAGAACTTACAGAATTAATGAATGAATTGGAAACAATTGTTTTTTCTGGAACTAAATTAAATATTAACTATATGATTGATGATATTTTTGATGAAGAACAACAGGAAGAATTATACGATTATTTTATTGATTCTGATTCAGATGATATAAATTTAGCAATTGATGAATTTGATGGAGATTACGAAGAATTGGATTTAAGACTTTATAGAATAAAATTCATTAATGATATTTCTAATTAAATTTTATTTTTTTAATTACAATGCTTTGGTTTATATTGCGCCCTTTTAAATTAACCTTAATATAGGCTTATGAATGAAGGTATATATGCGAAAATTAATACTAATAAAGGACAGATTTTATTAACACTTCATTATAAATTAACTCCAGGAACTGTTGCTAATTTTATAGGTTTAACAGAAGGTAAAATTGATAATACATTTAGATCTAAAAACGAACCTTTTTATAATAAATTAAAATTTCACAGGGTTATACCTGAGTTTATGATTCAAACAGGATGTCCTCATGGAAATGGAGTAGGAGGTCCAGGTTATAAATTTGATGATGAATTTCATAATGATTTAAAACATGATAAACCAGGCGTTTTGTCTATGGCAAATTCTGGTAAATCAACTAATGGAAGTCAATTTTTTATAACTCACGTTCCAACACAGTGGCTTGATAATAAACATACAGTTTTTGGAGAAGTTGTTGAAGGTCAGGATGTTGTTAATAAAATTGAACAAAATGATCTTATGAATTCCATTGAAATTTTAAGAATTGGTGAGGATTCTATAAAATGGAATGCCTTAGATGTTTTTAATGAATTTAAAAATAAAAAAGGAAAAGAATTAAATGATTTGATTAAAAAAGAAATAAAACTAATTAAAGAAATTTCAAAAGGTTTTAAAGAAACTAAATCAGGTCTAAAATATCATATTTTAAGCAATGGTGACGGTGAAAAACCTTCTTCAGGAGATTTAGTTAAAGTACATTATAAAGGACAATTATTAGATCAAACTGTTTTCGATTCTTCCTATAAAAGGAATCAGCCAATTGAATTTAAAGTTGGAGTAGGTCAGGTTATACCTGGATGGGATGAGGGAATAATGTTACTTAAAAAGGGAGATAAAGCAAAATTTATAATACCCTCACATTTAGCATATGGAGAAAGTGGAGCTGGGGGGATAATTCCGCCAAACGCTACTCTAATTTTTGAAGTTGAATTAGTTTAAACTATCCATTTTATATTGCAACCTATACTAGGCTTTTGATATGAGTTAATTTCTCTAGAAAACAAAATACAATCAAAAGCATTCCTAATATCAATCCCTGTTACAGGAATATTGTTGCCTGGTCTAGAATCGTCTAATTGTCCTCTATACACTAACTTTTTATTATTGTCAAAAATGTAAAAATCTGGTGTACATGCTGCATCATAATCTTTAGCAACTTGTTGAGTTTCATCATATAAATATGGAAATGGATATTCTTCTTTTAATGCCATTTTTGTCATTTCATTAGGAGAATCTTCAGGGTAATTATTTACATCATTACTAGATATAGCAATGAAAGAAATTCCTTTATCTTGATAATCATTAGCAATTTTTACAATTTCTTTATTTACATGAATTACAAATGGACAATGATTACAAATAAACATTAATAAGGTGCATTTTTCACCAAAAAGATTTTCTGATTTTAAGATCTTTTTAGATTTGGTATCATAAAGCTCAAAGTCTGGAGCATTAAATCCAATAGGAATCATATTTGAAGGAGTTCTTGCCATTATATAATATTTTATTCAAATTTAAATGGAATTTTCAATAAATTGCCAATTATTAATTAATTATGGAAGATATTATTTATCTTTTTGAAAACATAACCTCTATTCAGAGGTCTATTATTCTAGTTGGTGGTATAACTTTTTTTTGGTCTATTGAATCAATAATTCCATTATTTAATTTTAATTATAAAAAATTAAGACATGCCATTCCTAATTTCTTTTTTACTTTAACAACAATCATTGTAAATTTTTCACTTGCTTTTTTGCTTTTAAACTCAGCAGACTGGGTTGTTGCAAATAATTTTGGATTACTAAATTGGTTCGACTCTATCCCCTTAGTTATTCATGTATTATTAGGAATATTATTATTGGATTTAATAGGGGCATATTTACCACATTATATACAACATAAGATTAAATTTCTTTGGAAAATACATTTAGTACATCATTCAGATCATAATGTTGATACTACTACAGCAAATAGACATCATCCATTTGAAAGTATCATTCGTTTTATTTTCACATTGATTGGAGTAATAGTTTTAGGAACATCTATAGGAATAGTTTTTTTATATCAATCTATTTCATTAGTGTTGTCCCAATTCAATCATGCCAATATAAAACTTCCATCATCTATTGATAAGATTTTGAGTTATATAATAGTTTCACCTAACATGCATAAAGTTCACCATCATTATGTTATGCCGTATACCGATTCAAATTATGGTAATATTTTTTCTGTTTGGGATAGACTTTTTGGTACTCACATGAATTTAAAGCCGTCAAAAATAATATATGGTGTTGATAGCTTTTTTGAAAAAGAGGAAAATGAAAAAATTAATAGTTTACTTTATAGACCATTTGAAAAATCTAGATCTCCTTTAAAAAAATAACTTACATTAAATTAGAAAAAAATATAGCATTCATCAATAGTTTGTTTGTTCCATACCAAAAAGCTCTAAAATTAGTATTATCTGTAAAAACTAATACTTTTCCTTTTTTTAGGTTATAAGCAGCAAATGGTCTAGAGTTTTCTATTGATTTAAGGTTCTCTTTAGAAATATATCCACTTATTAGTGGTTTGTTTGAGTATTTAATAGGGTTATTATATCCAATTGAATCATTTTTAATATAGATATTGGTATTTCTAAAAACAGAAAGATTATTATTATAATATCCGTAATTTATAGGATGTGACCTATCTAATTCAACCTTAAAGATTGCACCGCTAGTTAATTGAGCTCCATAATGGTTACTTTTATCTTTATATTTTAAATCCCTAGTAGAAGCCTTATTTTGATTTAATTCAAGTTTTATAAAACTATTTTTAGTTAACCAATTAATAGAATTTCTATATCCAATTAACTTTCCACCATTTTCAACCCAATTTTTTATTTTTTCTATTGATTTTGAATCAAAATCGTATCTCCCATTAACCATTATTATTGTATTATATTTTGAGAGATCATATCTTAAAATATTAGATTTTTTAATTTTTGTTAATGGTATATTATACCTTGTATCTAATAAATGCCATATTTCTCCTGCATCATAGCTTGTTACACCATCTCCAACTATTAATGCAATATTAGCTTTTGAAATATTGGAAAATTTACCACTACCTAAATCAATACCTTTAGTATGACTAGATTTATAACCATAAAAATTAACTCCAGTAGTTTTGCTGAGTGAAAGTATTTTTTTATTAATTTCTTGAGAACTTAATTTTTGATTTTGCATTGGAATTAACAACGCGCCATAATCAAACTTTTTTGAATCAATTGAAAAAGGTTTTGTGCCTACTTTCACCCTGATTCCTGAATTAAGTAATTCATGTAAAACTTTCGGTGAATAGTAATCATTCCAGGTAAATAAATATGCGTAATTAGTAGTATTATAAATTTTCCCTTTTGGTTTAGATAAAACTAATTTTTCATATTCTTCTTTAGAAGAATAGTTAGTGTAATCTAAATTAAAAGAATGTAAAAATGACCATGCTGAAATATCATAAAATAAACTATCATTAAAAGTCTTGGTTTTTTCAAACATAGCTTCTATTAATCTTATTTTATCTTGATTTTTAGGTACTAAAATGGAATTTTCTGATTTATATATTACATTATTAATAATTAAACTTTTATTTAGCTTATTAGTTGAAATATTATGCTTTTTTAAAATTTGATAAAATTCATAGAGCTTTGATCTATCTTTTTTATCAGAAATTAAATAATATTCATTTTTATTACTTAACGCTATCTTTCTTGAATTATTAAAGAAATTAATCTGATATGCTAATAAGGTGTTTTTCATTTTGATAGCAGCTTCAAGAGTTGAAAGGGAAGTGGTAAGTTGATTTTTGATTGTAAAAGGAAAGGATAATAGTCCATTTACGCTTTCTACTAAATGCCCTCTAGAACTAGCTTGTTCAAATAAAATTCCAATACTTCCGTTAATATCTGGAAATGAAGACCCTTTTCCATAATAAAAATCATCATAATCTTCTTCACTATAAAATAATGAACCTATTTCACTAAGTCTTTTTTCATGGAATTTTCCTATTTGAGCAGTTAGTTTTTGATTTTCATTAGGAGTTAATGGATTTACTCTCGATGGAATTCCAGGTTGGTAGAAGAAAGTAGAATTTGTACCCATTTCATGATGATCTGTTAAAATATTTGGTGACCAATTATGAAATGTTTTGATTCTAGCCCTAGTTTCCGGGAGCTGAACAGGAAGCCAATCTCGATTCATGTCAAACCAATAATGATTAGTTCTGCCCCCAGGCCAATTTTCATCAAACTCTCTATCATAATTATCAGAATTAAGATTCAAGCTTTTATTTGTATTTGCCCAGTGTGCAAACCTTTGTAATCCATCAGGATTAAAAGATGGATCTAATAAAATGATACTTTTATCTAAAGCTTCTAATAAGCTATTGTCATTTGAAGCAGCGAGATAATATGCATATAACATTGCGGCATTACTTCCGCTTGGTTCATTTCCATGGATTGAATATCCTTGATAAATAACAACAGGCATGGTATTTAAATCTTTTTTAACACCCTCTTTTGAGTTTAAACTTAAGTGTTGTTTTCTGATAGATTCTATTTGCTCATGATTTTTTTTTGAGGTTATAGTTAAAAGAATTAAAGGTCTTCCTTCATATGTTGTTCCTCTATTAGTAATTGAGATTCTTTCAGAAGCATTAGCCAATGAATACATATACTGAACTAATCTATCGTGACTTATATGTGAACTGCCAATTTGTTCTTCTCCTAAACTTAATGAATTTGGCTTAGGAATGTTTTGATTGTATGATTCAGTATTATTTAAATAATAAGTTAAATCAATTTTGTTTTGAGAAAAAGAGATTAAACTAAAAAAAAATAATATATAACTTAATAATCTCATGTTAAAAAAAATCTAAATGTCATCAAAATCGACATCAGTAAAATTTTCTTCTGAAGATGATTTAGTTTCCTCAGTTTCCTCAGTTTCCTCAGTTTCTTCTTTTTCTTCTGTTTCTTCAGGTTTAGAATGATGATCTTCTTTTACATAATCTTTTTGATGTCTTTCACTAATTACTTCTAAACCTTTTTCATCAATTATGTATTGAGTCATTTCTTTAACAAGATCATTAAACCCTTGAAAATCTTCTTTATACAAATAAATTTTATGTTTTTTGAAGTAAAAACTACCATCTTCATTGGTAAATTTTTTACTTTCAGAAATAGTTAGATAATAATCTCCAGCTTTTGTAGATCTAACATCAAAAAAATAAGTTCTTCTACCAGCTCTAAGAATTTTTGAGTAAATATCCTCAGCATCATTGTATTTTCTTTCTTCCATTTTGTAATAGTTTATTCTCCAAAAATGAAAAAAAAAAATAAACTCACCAAATATCTAAATAGTTTCTTTTAAGATGATTGTTTTAAAACTGCTCTAGAGTAGTATCTTTTATTTTTAATTAATTCTTTATGAGAGCCAAATTCAATTACTTTTCCATTTTCAAGAACAAGTATTTTGTCACACTTTTTAGCAGAAGAAATTCTATGTGTAGCTATAATTAGAGTTATTTTTTTACTAAACTTATTTATGTTTGATAATATTTCCTTTTCTGTCTCAGTATCTACAGCTGATAAGCTGTCATCCAATATAAGTATTTTTGGCTTTTTGATTAGTGCTCTAGCTATAGCCATTCTTTGTTTTTGTCCACCAGAAAGGTTTACACCTCTTTCTCCAAGCAATGTTTCATATTTGTTTCTAAAAGCATTAATATCTTTTGATAAACATGCATTTTTAGCTGCATTTTTAACTTCTGTCATAGAGGCATTGTAGTTTCCAAATTTAATATTTCTTTTAATTGTGTCAGAAAATAAAAATGTAGATTGAGGAACGTATCCAATAGATTTTCTCAATTCTTTGATATTTATTTTTTTGATGTTGATATTATCAAAAAGAATTTCACCTTTTGATGGGTCATAAACTCTACAAAGAAGCTCAAGTAATGTAGTTTTTCCTGATCCAACATCACCCATAATAGCTATTGATTCACCTTTATTTATTGTAAAAGAAATATTATTGTTAGCTGTGATTTTAGTTTCAGGATAGGTAAAGTCAACATTATTAAAATCAATTTTTCCTTCTATTTTTTTATTGCTTTTAGATTTGTTCGTTATACTTGAATTTGTTTTTAAAAATTCATTAATTCTTTTTTGAGAGGCTTCTGCTTGTTGTACAATAGATGTTATCCAACCAACTGTAGCAACTGGCCATGTTAATAGATTTACATAAATAATGAATTCAGCCAAAACACCCAATTCAATTTCATTATTCATGTATTGTATTCCTCCAACAAAAACAACTAAAATATTACTAATCCCAATTAATAAAATCATAAGAGGAAAAAACCATGCTTGAATTTTTACAAGTGACATATTTTTTTCTTTACTTGAAGATGCTAACTTTTCTAATTGATCGTTTATATTTTCTTCTACAGTATATGTTTTGATAATTTTTACCCCACTAAAAGATTCTTGTGTATAAGTAGTGAGTTTAGATAAAAATTCTTGAACAATTTTACTTTTCAGATTAATTAAAACACTTATTTTGTAAATTATTAATGAAAGAATAGGCAAAGGGATTAAGGTATACATTGTAAGCTTAGGAGCAACACTAACCATGTATGTTATTACTATTACAAAAAGTGTAGAGGTGTTTATCGCGTACATAATTGCAGGACCAATGTACATTCTTACTTTACTTACATCTTCACTAATTCTATTCATTAAGTCACCAGTCCTATTGTTTTTATAAAAATCAAAACTTAAAGATTGGTATTTTTTATAAATTTCATTCTTAATATCAAATTCTATGAATCTGGAAACATTTATAAGCATTTGTCTCATGATAAAAGTAAAACCCCCAGCTATAATAGCTGACCCTACAATAATTAATATATTTTTCAGAAGTTTTTCTTTAACTATTTCAATTTCTATTGAAGAGGCAATGATATAATTTTCAAGAATAGTTATTGAGTCTCCAATAAGATTTGGAACAACTAGGGCGAATATTCTGGCTATAATAGTTATAAATATCCCAATTATTATTTTGATTTTGTATTTTAAAAAATACTTGTTTAAAAATCTTAATTCTATCATTAATTATTAAAGTCTCAAATATACGTCAATGAGTATTTAAATCTTTCTAATTTTTTTCTCTTTTTTATAAAAATAAATTTAATTTTGTGGACTTATTAAAGTTCTTTAAAATGTTAAATAGGCGGCAATTACGTTTAAAAGTTATGGAGGTAGTATATGCTTATGATAAGTCTATTGAAAAAAACATTGCTCATCAGCTAAAATATTTTTTAAAATCAAATGAAAATTTTTATCGTCTATATATAAGTATACTATCAATTTTTAATAAGCTTCATACTTATTCTAGAGAAAGGAACTTTAAAAACAATAAAAAGTTTTTAAAGGATGATAGCGATATATTCTATAATAAATTCTCTAAAAATTTATTTTTAAAAAAAATGTCTTCTGACAAATTATTATTACAAAAAATAGATTTACTAAAAATTAATTATTGGAATGACCACCCTGAACACATAATTTCTTTAACAAAAAAAATAGAAAAAAGTGATGTTTTTCATTCATATATCAAGAAGAATGAAAATTCATTTGATAATGATAAGCAATTTGTTATTAACATATTTAAAAAAATTATTGCTTCAGACAATAAACTTTATGAGTTTTTTGAAGAAACCCAAATATCATGGGTTAATGATTTACCATTAGTTAATAGTTTAGTGTTAAATACATTGAAAAAAAATCAAAAGAGATCTAGAAAATCTACTCTAATAACTAAAATTTATAAAAACAAAGAAGATTCAGAATTTGGTATAAATTTAATTAAAAAAGTGATTTTAAATAAAGATATGTTGAAGGAAGAAATTGGGAAGATTGCTTCCAATTGGGATAGTGAAAGAATTGCACAGATTGATTTAATTTTATTACAAATGTGTCTAACTGAGTTTTTGTTTTTTGATTCAATTCCTGTCAAGGTTTCTATTAACGAATATTTAGAATTAGCTAAAGAATATTCGAGTCCAAAAAGCAATGTTTTTATTAACGGAATTATGGATACAATTTCCAAACAATTTATTCTTGAGGGTCGAATAAAGAAAAACAAGAGGGGTTTGCAATAATTTACTATTTTTGAACAGATATAAATTTAAATTATGAAAATAAAAAAAACAGACATTATATTATCAAGATATGCTTTTTTGATCGCTTTTACAGTCTCATTTGTTCTAACATCTTGTGGATCAGATCCTTCAAAAAAAATAAAAAAAGAAAATATAGAGACTGCTAAAGAAAGAATTAATTCAGATTTTGATTATCCATCTATTGATTTTGATAAAACTAACCATGATTTTGGAGAAATTATTGATGGAGATTTGGTAGAAACTACTTTTACATTTACAAATTCTGGGAATTCAGATTTGAAAATTTTAAATGCTTCAGGTAGTTGTGGTTGTACAGTTCCAGAATATCCTAGAGACACTCCAATTAAACCAGGTGAATCTAGCTTTATTAAAGTTAAGTTTGATTCTTCAAATAAACCTGGAATGCAGAGAAAAACTGTTACACTTGTAACTAATACTTCAAAGGGGAAAGAACTTTTGTATATTATAGCTATTGTTTTACCTAAAAATAACTAAATAGATTGATATGGATAGTTCTTTAATGCCTCTAACTTTAATGCTTATTGGTTTTTTCTTTTTAATGATATATCCTCAAATGAGGAGACAAAAAAAAGAAAAGAAGTTTTTGTCTGAACTAAAAGTTGGAACAAGAGTTGTTACAAAGAGTGGCCTTCATGGGAAAATTGTTGAGATAAAAGATGGAAGTGAAACATGTGTAATTCAAACTATGGCTGGTAAAATTAGATATGAGATATCAGCTATTTCTTTAGAAATGAGTAAAAAATTAAATAAAAAGTAGTGGTTAATATTATTGAGCTAAATGTATAAGAAACTGTTAAAACCTATTCTTTTCTGTATTGATCCGGAAAGAGTTCATGAAATAACATTTTTCTTTATCAACTTAATATTTAAAATACCTTTCGTTTCTAGTTTAATCTCAAAAATTTATTCTTTAAAAAACCCGATTCTTGAAACTGAAGTTTTTGGAATAAAATTCCCAAATCCAATTGGATTAGCAGCAGGCTTTGATAAAAACGCTAAACTATATAATGAATTTTCAAATTTCGGATTTGGTTTTATTGAAATTGGTACAGTTACTCCATTGCCACAGGAAGGTAATCCAAAAAAAAGACTATTTAGATTAGTTAGTGATGAGGCTATAATTAATTGTATGGGTTTTAATAATATTGGACTTGAAGAAGTTATTAAAAGATTAAAGTATAATAAAGGAGTAATTGTAGGTGGTAATATTGGAAAAAATAAGATTACAGATTTCAATAATTCTATACAAGACTATTTAATTTGTTTTGAAAAACTATACCCTCACGTCAATTATTTTGCAATAAATGTAAGTTCCCCTAATACTGAAAAGTTGAGAGATTTACAGCAAAAAGATTTGCTTAAAAATCTTTTAGAAGCAATTCAGAAAAAAAACAAATCATATTCTTTTCCAAAGCCTGTTTTATTGAAGATTGGTCCAGATCTTTCCCAAGATCAATTAATTGATGTTATTGAAGTAATCGCAGAAACCTCTCTAGATGGGATTATAGCAACAAACACAACATTATCAAGAGACAATTTGACTTCTTCAAAGGATTTAGTAAATCAAAAAGGAGGTCTAAGTGGTCGACCAATTTCTGAAAAATCTACTAATATTATTAAATTTATACATGAAAAAAGTAATGGATCTATTCCAATTATTGGAGTTGGTGGTATTATGAATCCCGATGATGCGATTGAAAAAATAAAGGCCGGTGCTAGCTTAATTCAAATATATTCAGGATTTGTTTATAGTGGACCATCCATTGTTAAAAAAATAAATAAGGCAATAATAGATTATAGATTGAATCAGTAGCCTATTTTTTTTATATTTAGACAAAAACATACAATTTGGAAAAAATTGATAATTACGTACCGAGATCTCTGGAGGATTATAATAGACTTTATAATGAAAGTATAACAAACCCTGAATCTTTTTGGGAAAAAATTGCATCTACTTTTACTTGGAAAAAAAAATGGAAAAATGTTTTATCATTTGATTTTAAAAAACCTGAGTTTAAATGGTTTGAGGGAGGTAAGCTTAATATATCAGAAAATTGTTTAGATAGACATTTGATTGATAAGCCAAATCAAACTGCAATTTTATTTGAACCAAATGATCCCAATGAAAAACATCAAGAAATTTCTTATAAAGAATTACATCAGAGAGTTTGTAGGTTTTCTAATGTTCTAAAGAAAAATAATATAGAAAAAGGTGATAGAGTTTGTTTGTATATGCCAATGGTTCCTGAACTTGCAATTGCTGTTTTAGCATGTTCTAGGATTGGTGCTGTTCATTCTGTTGTTTTTGCTGGATTTTCTTCAACTGCTTTAGCTGCAAGAATTAATGATGCTGACTGTAAAATGTTGGTTACTGCAGATGGTAGTTTTAGAGGTAGTAAAACTATAGATCTTAAAAGTATTGCAGATGAAGCTTTAGCTAGTTGTCCTTCAGTTGAAGTATCAATTGTACTAAAAAGAATAAATAGTAATATTGAATTAAATGACATTGATAAGTGGTGGCATGATGAGATATCTTTGGCCTCTAATGAATGTGAAGCCACTGGAATTGATTCTGAAGATCCACTTTTTATTTTATATACTTCTGGTTCAACTGGAAAACCAAAAGGAATGGTTCATTCTTGTGGTGGATACATGGTTTATTCTGAATATTCATTTAAAAATGTTTTTCAATATAACAAAGGAGATGTTTATTGGTGTACAGCTGATATAGGTTGGATAACTGGTCATAGTTATATTGTTTATGGTCCTCTTTTGTCAGGAGCTACAACAGTTATGTTCGAAGGTGTACCTTCATTTCCTGATTTTGGACGTTTTTGGGAAATCTGTGAAAAACACAGTATTACTCATTTTTATACTGCTCCAACTGCAATTAGAGCTTTAGCTAAACATCCAAAATCTTTTGTATCTAAATACGATTTAAATTCTTTAAAAGTTTTAGGAACTGTAGGAGAACCTATAAACGAAGAGGCTTGGAATTGGTATAATGAAGTTGTCGGTAAAAAAAGTTGCCCAATAGTTGATACTTGGTGGCAAACAGAAACAGGAGGAATAATGATCTCTTCAATTGCAGGAGTTACTGATCAAAAACCAACCTTTGCTACAAAACCTATGATTGGAATTCAACCTGTTTTATTAGATAATGATGGACAAGAGATTTCAGATTCAAATACAAATGGAATTTTAGCAATTAAGTATCCATGGCCTTCAATTGCTAGAACAATCTATGGTGATCGTGAGAGATATAAAAAAGTTTACTTTACTGCTTATCCTGGATATTATTTTCCAGGTGATGGTGCATTTAGAGACGATGATGAAAATTACAGAATAACTGGTAGGGTAGACGATGTTGTAATTGTTTCTGGACATAACTTAGGAACTGCACCAATTGAGGATGCTATAAACTTACATGAAAATGTAGTTGAAAGTGCACTAGTAGGCTTTCCTCACGATGTAAAAGGAAATGCTTTGTATGCATTTGTAATATTAAAAGATGATTCTAAAACAGAAAATATAAATACTGAAATTAATGACTTGATTTCAAAAACTATAGGTCCAATTGCAAAACCTGATAAGGTTCAGATAGTTCCAGGACTTCCTAAAACTAGAAGTGGTAAGATTATGCGTAGAATTCTTAGAAAGATTGCTTGTGGTGAAAAGAATAATTTTGGAGATATTTCAACTCTTTTAAATCCGGAAATAGTTGAATTAATTGTTAAAGGATATTGAATTAATATTTATAATGTAGAATATTAATTTTTAAAATAATTAAAATCTTCACCTTCTTTAATTGTTAGTAAAGTTTCATAGATTAATCTAATTACGTTCTCAACATCATCTCTTTTAACCATTTCAACTGTGGTGTGCATATATCTTAGTGGTAAAGAAATTAAAGCTGAGGCAACTCCACCATTACTATATGCAAAAGCATCTGTATCTGTTCCTGTGCTCCTTGAAGAAGCATGTCTTTGAAAGGGTATCTTTTTCTTTTCAGCTATTTCAATAATTCTTTCTCTTAATTTATTTTGAATGGCCGGTGCATAAGAGATAACGGGTCCTGCACCCATAGTGTTATCTCCTTGAGTTTTTTTATTGATCATTGGAGTTGAAGTGTCGTGACAAACGTCAGTAACAATTGCAATATTTGGCTTTATTCTTTGTGTGATCATTTGAGCACCTCTAAGTCCAATTTCTTCTTGAACTGAATTTGTAATATATAATCCAAAAGGAAGTTTTTTCTTGTTTTCATACAAAAGTCTAGCAACTTCTGCAATCATAAATCCGCCAGCTCTATTATCTATGGCTCTACAAACAAATTTATCCTTATTGAGTACGTAAAATTTATCGGGATAAGTTATTACACATCCAACATGGACTCCCATTTTTTCAACTTCTTTTTTGTCTTTTGCCCCTATATCAATAAAAATTGTATCTAGTTTAGGTTGTTCCTCTTTTCCAGGTTTTCTAGTATGAATTGCTGGCCAACCAAAAACACCTTTTATAATCCCTTTTTTAGTATGTATGTCTACCCATTTTGATGGAGCTATTTGGTGGTCACTTCCACCATTTCTTATTACATAAATAAGACCATTATCAGTAATGTAATTTACATACCAAGAAATTTCATCAGAATGTCCTTCAATAACAACTTTGAATTTAGCTTTAGGATTAATAACTCCAACAGCAGATCCATAAGTATCAGTTATAAATTCATCTACGTAGGGTTTAAGATAGTTCATCCAAATTTTTTGTCCTTCCCATTCATATCCAGTAGGTGAAGGATTATTAAGATATTCTTCAAAAAATTTAATTGATTTTTGATTAAGTATTTTTTTTGTAGCCATTAATAATAATTTGAATGTAAAAGTACATAATTACTTAAAAATATTATTGTTTATGTGTAATTTTATAAAATGAAAAAACTTCTTTCATGTTTAATTATATTCATTGTTTTTAATTCTTATTCTCAGAAAAAGATATATAAAGACTTAGATATTCTTATCAAAATTGAAGGAGATTCTTTGGCCACTAAATCAATAGATTTGAAAGAGGTTACTATATATCCAGCATTGGAATTTTCTAGTTTTGATGATAAATTAAAATATTATACGGTTAAAAGAAAAACTTTAAAAGTATATCCTTATGCTGTACTTGCTTCCAAAAGATTACAAGAATTAAGTAGAAGACTTCCTTTAATAAAGACCAGAGCTAAGAAAAAGAAGTATACTAAAATTGTAGAAAGATTTATTGAAAAAGAATTTTCAGAGGAGTTAAAAAAGTTAACGAGGACAGAGGGGCAGATATTAATTAAGTTAGTTCATAGAGAAACTGGACAAACCGTATATAAACTTATAAGAAAATTAAGAAATGGCTTTAGAGCTTTCTCTTACAATTCATTAGCTAAGCTTTTTAATATTTCAATTAAAATAGAATATAATCCAAAGAATAATGATGAAGATGCAATAATTGAAGACGTTTTAAAAAGAGCGTATGCTGATAAGACAATAAAATTGTCTTTAAAAGACCAATAATATAGTAATATTTTTTTGTATACTATATGAGGAAAATAACCATTGTTGACAAATAATTTATTTTTTTATAATTGAAAGTTTGTGGGATTGAAAAAGCAGTGTATATTTGCACTCGCATTACGAAAGAAGTAATCAGATTAAGTTCATTGAAAATATTGAGATAGACAGCGTAAAATTATGTTTACATAATTTAGAATTAAGTAAAACCATTTTGAGTTCAATTCCAAATCAAATTTAAGTTGTTAAATTATTTAAAGTTTTACAATGAAGAGTTTGATCCTGGCTCAGGATGAACGCTAGCGGCAGGCCTTATACATGCAAGTCGGACGGTAACATTGGTGCTTGCACCAGATGACGAGTGGCGCACGGGTGCGTAACGCGTATGCAACCTACCTTTTACTAGAGTATAGCCCAGAGAAATTTGGATTAATCCTCTATAATATCTATTAATCTCATGATTTTTAGATTAAAGTTTTAACGGTAAAAGATGGGCATGCGTCTTATTAGTTTGTAGGTGAGGTAATGGCTCACCTAGACTACGATAGGTAGGGGCCCTGAGAGGGGGATCCCCCACACTGGTACTGAGACACGGACCAGACTCCTACGGGAGGCAGCAGTAAGGAATATTGGACAATGGACGAAAGTCTGATCCAGCCATGCCGCGTGCAGGATGACGGCCCTATGGGTTGTAAACTGCTTTTATACAGGAAGAAACACTCCGACGTGTCGGAGCTTGACGGTACTGTAAGAATAAGGATCGGCTAACTCCGTGCCAGCAGCCGCGGTAATACGGAGGATCCAAGCGTTATCCGGAAT
>JAAZZF010000124.1 GCA_014239275.1 Flavobacteriaceae bacterium
ACTATTGATATTAGAATGGGTACAGAAATTAGAATAGAAAAATTTAGTCTAAGAGCTGGTTATGGAAAATTTGGGAGTCCATATGCTAGTTCTATTGGTGTAAATAATCACTCAAAAATTATAGATGATTCCAAATTATATTCTTTTGGGATAGGTTATGATTTTGGGGAGACATCAATTAATTTTTCACACAAAATGCTAGAATCTGAAAAGCATCACCAGTTGTTTGATTCTGGATTAACAGATTTTACCCAAATTAACTCTAATAATTCAGCATCTACACTATCCATAATATTTAAGTTTTAATAGTTTTTTTTAAAGGATGTCTAATAAATAAAATCTATTATTCTATTAAGTATTCTTTAATTATCTTTGTTATTAGAAATTATAAGCATGAAATACGATAAGTTTTTTGAAGATCAATTAGATTTAATGGGTGATGATCATATAGGTTCATCATCAGAAACTCCAATTAGAGATAATGCATTTGTTCTTTCAGATGATGAAAAAATTTCAGTAATAGAAAAAGATATCTACAATATACTAGAAACACTAGGAATGGATTTGAATGATGATAGTTTAAAAGGCACACCCAGAAGAGTTGCTAAGATGTTTGTAAAGGAACTCTTTGGAGGATTAAACCCTAATAAACTTCCTAAATCATCAACCTTTAAAAATAAATATGATTATAAAGAAATGTTGGTTGAAAAAAATATTACAGTTTATTCAACATGTGAACATCATTTATTACCAATTGTTGGTAAAGCTCATGTAGCATACTTTTCTAGTGGTACTGTCATTGGTCTTTCAAAAATGAATAGAATAGTAGAATATTTTGCTAAAAGACCTCAAGTGCAAGAGAGGTTAACTATCCAGATAGTTAGAGCTTTGCAAAAAGCCCTTAAAACGCAAGATGTTGCTTGTGTTATTGATGCAAAACATCTTTGTGTTAATTCTAGAGGAATAAAAGATGTTGATTGTAGCACAGTAACTGCAGAATTTGGTGGTAAATTTAAAAATCAAAGTGTAAAAAGAGAATTTTTAGATTATATTAGTAATGAAAGTTCACTCTAACTCAAAATGAAATCTGATTTTTATAAAGATTTAAAAATATACAATTCACTTTCAGGAAAAAAGGAAATTTTTGTACCCATAAATAAAAAAAATGTTGGTATTTATGTTTGTGGACCAACAGTATATAATAATGCCCATTTAGGAAATTGTAGAACTTATATTTCATTTGATATAATTCATAGATATATTTCCCATTTAGGATATAAAGTAAGATATGTTAGAAACTTGACGGATGTAGGACATTTAGAAAATGATGATGATTCTGGTGAAGATAAAATTTCTAAAAAGGCAAGAATTGAAAAATTAGAGCCAATGGAAATAGTCCAAAAATATACATTGGATTTTCATACAATTATGGAGAAATTCAATACAACTCCTCCAAATATAGAACCAACAGCTACTGGTCATATTTTAGAACAAATTGATAGCATTAATAAAATAATTGCATCAGGTTATGCTTACGAAAAAAACGGATCTATATATTTTGATGTTAAAAAATTTAATAAAGTAAATAAATATGGCAAATTAAGTGGAAGAAAAATTGAAGATATGATGAATAGTTCTAGAGATTTAGATGGAACTTCTGATAAAAAAAATCCACAAGATTTTGCTTTATGGAAAAAAGCTGAAAAAAATCATATAATGCACTGGAACTCACCCTGGGGAAAAGGTTTTCCAGGATGGCATCTAGAATGTACATCTATGAGTAAAAAATATCTTGGAGATTTTTTTGATATTCATGGTGGTGGTATGGATTTAAAATTTCCTCATCATGATTGTGAAATAGCACAATCTGAAGCTATTGACAATCAAAGTCCAGCTAAATTTTGGATGCATGCAAATATGTTAACATTGAATGGTAAAAAAATGTCTAAATCGACTGATAATTTCATTTTACCTAATGAAATTTTTACAGGAAAGAATAATCTTTTAAGTAAAGAATTTTCTCCAAATGTTGTTAAATTTTTTATGTATCAAGCTCATTATAGAAATATATTAGATTTGAGCAACGATGCATTAATCGCTTCTGAGAAAGGCTTAAGTAAGTTAATTGACGGATTTAATTTAATTCCAAATTTAAATAGTAATACTAAAAAGTCCGATTTTGACGTTGATAATTGGATATCTAATTGTTATTCTAGAATGAATGATGATTTCAATACACCAATGCTAATTGCAGAACTGTTTGAATGTATAAAGTTTATTAACAACGTAAATATTGATACTAAAAATCTAAACAAAAAAGACAAAGAGAAAATTAAAAATACATTTGAAATTTTTCTTTTTGAAATATTAGGTTTAATAAATGAAAACATTTCAAATTCTGAAAAGTCTTCTGATTTAATTGAATTATTAATTAAAATAAGAAATCAGGCTAGAGCAAACAAAAATTTTGATTTGTCAGATCAAATTAGAGATGATTTATTGAGACTTGGAATACAATTGAATGATGAAAAAAATGAATCATCATATAAATTGATTTAATAATGAGAATTATTGTATATCCATTTATTTTATTAATAAAATTTTATCAAATAACTATTTCCCCACTTTTACCATCAACTTGTAGATATTCTCCTACTTGTTCAGAATACAGTAAATTATGTTTACTGAAACATGGATTAGTTAAGGGCTTATTTTTTTCATTTAAAAGAATTATTAAATGTCACCCGTGGGGTGGAAAAGGTTTAGATCCAGTCCCTTAATTTTATCTATATTTATCCAAAATATTCTTATGACATTTCTGAAGATTGACTGGGCTCCAAACGAAATTTTCTTAAAACTAGGCCCTCTAGCTATTCATTGGTATAGTATAATGTTTATAATTGCTTTTACTCTAGGCTATTATATTCTAAAAAAAATATATATAAATGATAATAAATCTATAGAATTGGTGGAACCATTATTTATATACACAGTCTTGGGAACACTAATTGGAGCAAGACTTGGAGAAGTTTTTTTCTACAATTGGGAATATTTTCAAAATAATTTAATAGAAATCTTACTTCCAATAAAAAAAGACTCTAACAGCTCTCTTTTATTTGGAATTATTGATGGATTTAAATTTGTCGGATATAGAGGTTTAGCAAGTCATGGGGCTACTATAGGTATTATCACATCAATGTTTATCTATAAATACAAGTTTAAGTATGATTCAGTTTTATGGATTTTTGATAGAATAGTAGTTCCAATTTCAATTGGTGGAATGTTCGTAAGAATTGGTAATTTCTTTAATTCTGAAATTGTTGGTAATTATACAGGAAATAATTTTGGAGTTATTTTTTCTAATAGAGGGGAGATATACCCTAGACATCCTGCTCAATTATATGAAGCATTCGGCTATTTCCTTCTTTTTATTTTACTATGGCATTTATATTGGAAGACAGATTATAAAAATCAAAAAGGATTTCTTTTTGGACTCTTTTTAATATGCTTATTTTCTATTAGAGTATTGGTTGAATTTGTAAAAGAAAGTCAAGGAGGTTTTGAAGATATCTTAGGAATATTATCTACAGGTCAATGGCTAAGTATTCCATTTATAATAATTGGTGTTTTCTTAATGTTAAAAAGTAAAAAAAGTGCTTAGATTACTTTTTTATGCTTTTTCTTAAAGTATCAAACATTACTGGTGTAGCAATAAAAACTGATGAATATGTTCCTACCATAACTCCAATAATTAAAGCAAACATAAATCCTTGAATTGATTCACCACCAAAAATAAATATTGCTAAAAGAACCACCAAAGTGGTAAATGATGTATTTAATGTTCTACTTAGAGTTGAGTTTAATGCACCATTTACTATTTTATTAAATTCCCATGATTTATTAATCAATCTAAATTCTCTAATTCTATCAAATACAACTACAGTATCATTTAATGAATATCCTATAACTGTTAGAATAGCAGCAATAAATGCTTGATTAATTTCCATATTAAACGGCATCCAAGTATATGCTATAGAAAAGACTCCTAAAACAATTAAAACATCATGAAAAACCGCTGCTACAGCTCCTAAAGAATATTGCCAATCTCTAAATCTTAACAAGATATATAAGAAGACAACTAATAAAGATCCAAATATGGCAAGAACTGAATTTTTTTTAATATCATCAGCTATTGTTGGACCAACTTTTGAAGATGACATTATTCCTACCATCTTATCATCAGAACCGTTAATAACAAAATCATCATATAAAATATTTACAGGAAGGTATTTTTTTAAAGATTCAAACATTTTTTCTTGAATTTCTGTATCTACTTCAGAACCTTCAACATCAACTTTATAATTTGTAGTTATTTTAAGTTGATTGTCTGAACCATATGTCTTAGCCTCAGCACTTCCGAAAACTTCTATAAGATTATTTTGAATATCACTTGGATTAACATTGTTATCAAATCTAACTGTATAAGATCTTCCTCCAACAAAATCTACACCTTGATTCAAACCATTTGTAAAAAGTGAAAAAACACCAATAGTCAATAAGCATAAAGAAAACATATATGCACCTTTTCTTTTTTGTAAAAAAGTAATACTTAAATTCTTAAATAAATTTTTTGTAGTTCTAGTAGAAAAATTTAAGATTTTACCTTTACTTATTCTAGCATCTACCAACATTCTTGTAATGAAGATTGCTGTAAATAATGAAGTAGCAATACCTATTAAAAGAGTTGTAGCAAATCCTTTAATTGGACCTGATCCAAATACAAATAAAATTAAAGCCGTTAATCCAGTAGTAATATTTGCATCTAAAATTGAGGAAAGGGCGTTGCTAAAACCATCACTTACAGCCTGTTTTTGACCTTTTCCTTTCGTTAACTCCTCTCTAATTCTTTCAAATATTAGAACATTTGCATCAACAGACATACCAATTGTTAATACAATACCTGCTATTCCTGGTAAGGTTAAAACAGCTCCTAATCCTGCTAAAATTCCAAAAATTAGTACAATATTTAAAACTAATGCTGTATCAGCATAAATTCCAGCTCTTCCATAATAAAATGTCATCCATACAAGAACTAGTAATAGTGCTATTGCAAATGAATTTATCCCTCTTTCAATATTTTCTTTTCCAAGAGATGGACCTACAATTTCAGATTCAATAATCTCAGCTGATGCAGGTAGTTTACCAGCTCTTAAAACATTAGCCAAATCAATTGCTTCATTTAAAGTGAATTGACCTGATATTTCAGATCTACCACCTGAAATTGCACCTTTTGAAACTCCAGGTGCAGAGTAAACTATTTCATCTAAGACTATTGCAATATTACTCTTATCCTTATAAGCATTTCCTGTCATTTCTTCCCATTTCCTAGCTCCTTTACCATTCATTTGCATAGAGACTGCAGGAGATCCTATTTGATCATAACTTTGGCTAGCATCTACTACAACAGTTCCACTTAATGGTGGCTTGTCATCTCTATTTGATTGTATAGCATATAAATCTACTATTTTTGTATTGGCATCAGGCTTTCCAAATAAAAACTTAGTAAATCTTTTTTCAGGTGGCAATAGTTTTCTAATTTCAGGCATAGAAAGATATTTCTCAATCTTTTTTTGATCTTTGGATAGAAATTGAGCAATTACTGGTCCTCCTTGATAACCTGTTCCAACTATATAATCAAATAATGGATTTTTTATCGATGAATTTATAGTGTCATTTGCTTCAACATCTGCTAACAAATCATCAATTTTTGAAGTTTCAGTTTCGACAATTTCTTTATCTTCTTCTTTTGAAATTTTTTTCAATGCTTCGTTAGCTTGTGATAAAAAAGGTAAAAATTGATCATTTTTTTCAGTAACCCAAAATTCTAATTGAGCGGTACTTTGAAGTAAATTTTTAACTCTTGCTACGTCCTTTGCTCCAGGAAGTTCAACACGAATTCTACCGGAATTTCCTAATCTTTGAATATTAGGTTGTGTCACTCCAAACTTATCTATTCTTTTTCTTAAAACTTCAAATGCAGAGACAATAGATTCATCAATTTTTTGCTTAATAATTGGTTTAACTTCATCATCAGACATTTCAAAATTAATCTCATCACTAAGTGATCTATTTGCAAAAATATCAGGAGAAGCTAGAGTTGTATCTCCTTTTATTTCGTCAAAAGAAGTAAAAAAAGATTCTAGATATGTTTGATCGGACTCTTTTTGTAATTCATCTGCATTATTTAATGCATTATTAAAAACTACATCTTTAGAGTTTTCAGCTAAGCCTTTTAAAATATCTTTTACAGAAATTTGTAATGTAACATCAATCCCTCCTTTAAGATCCAATCCTTTGTTAAGTTCCTTAGATTTAGCACTATTATAGGTTGTAAATCCAAAAATACTTTCATCAGAAATAGAATCTAAATAATTAACATATTTTTCTTCTCTAAGAGATTGAAAATTTATTTTTTGATCAGATATTGAATTTATTGAATATTCTAAAGCTTTATCTTCAACTCGAGATGTTATGAAAGTAAATGAAATTTGATATAGGCTTACTAATCCAAAACAGAAAGCAAAAAACTTTATGAGTCCATTATTTTGCATAAAATTAAATTTAAGAAAATTTCTTTTTTAAAAACGAGCAAATATATGATTTCCGTCAGGATAAAGCAATTAATAATACAGGTTAAAGTATGTGTTTTGCTATTTTATCAATCTTCTAATGCTAAGTTCATTCTTCTAACAGCCTCAGCACTTTGACTAAATTTTATCATTTCTTCATCATTTAAATCTAGATCAATAATTTTTTCACAACCATTTTTTCCAATAATGCATGGTACGCCAATACATATATCATCTTGATTATATTCTCCGTCAAGAAGTACTGAACAAGGAATAATTCTTTTTTGATCGTTAAGAATCGAATTTACTAAATAAGCAACCGATGCACCGGGCGCATACCAAGCAGATGTGCCTAATAATTTAGTAAGAGTAGCGCCACCAATCATGGTATCCTGAGCTACTTTTTTAAGTTTATCTTCTGGAATTAAATTAGAAATAGGGATTCCATTATAACTTGCAAGCCTAGTTAAAGGAATCATGGTAGTATCTCCATGACCACCAATTACCATACCATGAATATCATTTGCTGGTCTATTTAGAGCTAATGATAAATAAGTTTTAAATCTAGAACTATCTAATGCACCACCCATACCAATAACTCTATTTTTAGGTAAACCAGTTGAATTCAAAGTTAAATATGTCATTGTATCCATAGGATTAGAAACAACAACAATCATTGCATTACTTGAGTATTTTAAAATATTATTAGAAACTTCTTTAACAATCCCAGCATTTATACCAATTAATTCTTCCCTAGACATACCAGGTTTTCTTGGTATTCCAGACGTAATAACAACTACATCACTATTTGATGTAACTGAATAATCACCTGTTGTTCCAACTATTTTGGTCCCAAACCCTATAGTTGTTGCAGTTTGCATCATATCTAAAGCCTTCCCTTCAGCAAAGCCCTCTTTAATATCTAAAAGAACAACCTCACTTGCTATGGACTGTGATGCAATAACATCTGCACAAGTTGAACCTACATTTCCTGCTCCTACTATCGTTACTTTCATATAATTTTATATTATCTATTAAACATCAATATTAGCGTAAGTTGCATTTTTTTCTATAAATTCTCTTCTTGGAGGAACTTCATCACCCATCAACATTGAAAAAACTCGATCAGCTTCAACAGCATTGTCAATCGTTACTTTTCTAAATGTTCTGAATTCAGGATTCATTGTGGTTTCCCATAGTTGAATAGCATTCATTTCTCCTAAACCTTTATACCTTTGAATATTAGAACCCTGTCCAAACTCTTTCATTAGCTTATCTCTTTCATTATCATCCCATGCATATTGTTTTTTTGCACCTTTTTTTACAAGATAAAGCGGAGGAGTTGCAATATATATATTACCATTTTCAATTAATTCTTTCATATACCTAAAAAAGAAAGTTAAAATTAGAGTAGCAATATGACTACCATCTACATCTGCATCACACATTATAACAATTTTGTGATATCTAAGTTTTTCTAAATTTAAAGCTTTACTATCCTCTTCAGTGCCTATTGTTACTCCTAATGCTGTATAAATATTAATGATCTCTTGATTTTCAAAAACTTTATGTTGCATTGCTTTCTCAACATTTAAGATCTTACCCCTAAGAGGTAAAATAGCTTGAAATTTTCTGTCTCTTCCTTGTTTTGCAGTTCCGCCAGCTGAATCACCCTCTACTAAAAACACTTCACATAATTCAGGGTCTTGTTCGGAACAATCAGATAATTTTCCAGGTAGACCTCCCCCACTCATTACGGTCTTTCTTTGAACCATTTCTCGAGCTTTTCTAGCTGCATGTCTAGCTTGAGCAGCTAAAATTACCTTATCAACAATTATTTTAGCATCATTTGGATTTTCCTCAAGATAATTTTCTAACATTTCTGAGACTGCTTGAGAAACAGCCGAATTCACTTCTCTATTTCCTAACTTAGTTTTAGTTTGACCTTCAAACTGTGGTTCAGCAACTTTAACGGAAATTATAGCGGTTAAACCCTCTCTAAAATCATCACCAGCAATTTCAAACTTTAACTTATCTAACATTCCTGAAGAATCAGCATATTTTTTTAGTGTGGATGTTAAACCCCTTCTAAAACCTGCAAGATGTGTTCCGCCTTCATGTGTATTAATATTATTAACATAAGAGTGCAAATTTTCAGAAAAAGATGTATTGTAAATCATTGCTACTTCAACAGGAATATTGTTCTTCTCCCCCTCCATAGAAATAACATCTGAAGTTAAAGGTTCTCTATTTTCATCTAAAAAACGAATAAATTCTTTTAAACCTTCTTCTGATTTAAAAGTTTCACAAACAAATTCTCCATCTACTTTAGTTCTTTTATCAGTTATAGAAAGGACTATTCCTTTATTTAAAAATGACAACTCACGCATCCTGTTAGACAAGGTCTCATAACTATAATCTTGAACCTCAGTAAATATTGATTTATCAGGTCTAAAAGTTACTTCAGTACCTGTTTTATCTGTTTTACCATCTGTTTTTGCCGGATATAGTATCTTACCTTTTTCATATTCTTGGATCCAAATTTTTCCATCACGAAAAACTTTAGCTGTCAAATGTTCTGACAATGCATTAACAACAGAAACTCCAACTCCATGTAATCCACCAGAAACTTTGTAAGAATCCTTATCAAACTTACCACCTGCTCCAATTTTAGTCATTACAACTTCCAATGCTGAAACTCCCTCTTTTTTGTGAATACCAACAGGAATACCTCTACCATTATCTTCAACAGTTATTGAATTATCTTCATTAATTGAAACTGTAATTTCATTACAATGACCAGCCATTGCTTCATCAATAGAATTATCTACTACTTCATATACTAAATGGTGTAAACCTCGAGTTCCAACATCCCCAATATACATTGATGGTCGCTTCCTAACATGTTCCATTCCTTCAAGAGCCTGTATGCTATCCGCAGAATACTGATTCTTATTTATTTCTTCACTCATTTTATGAATTTTTTAATAAAATTTAGTCAAAACAAATATAAGAAATTAGTACACGAATTTGAGATTTTTACAGATAAGAATAGCTTCAAGTTATCAACAATTTTATTATATAAAAAATTGATATTTAATAAGAATCTAGATGAACATTTGAAACTGATCTTCCTGACGGATCATTTATGTTTTTAAAAGACTTATCCCATTCAAGTGCTATTGGAGTACTACATGCTATAGATGGAACAGATGGAACTGTTTTAGCAGCAGTTTCTGAGGGGAAATGAGATTCAAAAATAGATCTATAAAAATATTCTTCCTTTGACATTGGAGTTTGAAAAGGAAAAGTAAACTTAGCATTATTAAACATTTCCTCTGAAACTTCTTTATCAACTAATTCTTTTAAGCTATCTATCCAATCATATCCAACACCATCACTAAACTGTTCTTTTTGTCTCCAAGCAACAGATTCAGGTAAATAATTCTCAAAAGATTTTCTTAAAACCCATTTTTCCATTTTTTCTTTATTAATCATCTTATCTCTAGGATTAATTCTCATTGCGACATCAAGGAATTCTTTATCTAAAAAAGGAACTCTACCTTCTATTCCCCATGCAGCTAATGACTTATTAGCTCTTAAACAATCATATTGATAAAGTTTCTCAAGTTTTCTAACAGTTTCTTTATGGAATTCTTCCGGGTTAGGTGCTTTATGAAAATACAAATAACCTCCAAAAATTTCATCGGCACCCTCACCAGATAAAACCATCTTTATACCCATAGATTTTATAACCCTAGCCATTAAATACATTGGAGTTGAAGCTCTAACTGTAGTAACATCATAAGTTTCTAAATGAAAAATAACATCCTTAATTGCATCTAATCCTTCCTGAATAGTAAAGTTTATTTCATGGTGAATGGAGCCAATATGATCCGCAACAAGTCTTGCTGCTTTTAAATCAGGCGAACCAACTAAACCAACTGCAAAAGAATGTAATTGAGGATACCAAGCTTGTTTTTGATCATCTGATTCAATTCTATTTTTAGAATACTTTTTAGCTAAAGCAGAAGTAATAGATGAATCTAAACCTCCTGACAAAAGAACCCCATAGGGTACATCACTCATTAACTGTCTATGAACAGCCTGTTCTAAAGCATCCTGTAAAGCAATTAAATCTGTTTGATTATTAGACACTGCATCATAATTCATCCAATCCCTTTTATACCATTTAATTGGCTTAGGAGATTTATTAGATAAATAATGCCCTGGAGGAAAAATTTCTATTTTGTTACAAATACCTTCTAAAGCTTTTAATTCAGAAGCTATATAAAAAGTGCCAAACTTATCCCAACCCATATAGAGAGGAATAATTCCCATATGATCCCTAGCAATTAAATACTCATCTGTATTTTCATTGTATAAAACAAATCCAAATATGCCATTTAAATCATCTAAAAAATTAATACCCTTCTGCTTATATAAAGCCAAGATTATTTCACAATCAGAATTAGTCTGAAAATCATAATTAATCTTCAAATTATCATTCAATATTTTATGGTTATATATTTCTCCATTTGCAGCTAAAATTAACTTTCTATCTGAACTAAATATTGGTTGATTTCCAGATTTTGGATCTACAATAGCTAATCGTTCATGAGCTAATAATGCATTTTTAGAAGAATGAATCCCGCTCCAATCTGGACCTCTATGTCTAACTTTCTTAGACATTTCTAATACTTGAGTTCTAAGAATTTCTGAATCTTGTTTTATATCCAATGCACAAACTATTCCACACATATTAAATTTTTAAGCAAATATCATTAAAATATATGTAATTGAAACTTATTTATTAATATTGATTATAGATTTATATTATTTTTGATTAATATATATAAATTTAAAACTTAAATATAAAAAACATTAAAATATACTTATAAATTGAAAGATTTAGTAAATTGAATTTTATAAATATTTGTTATAAAAATGAAGAATCCTATCGTTGATTTAAAAAATATAAACATAAATCATGATGAAAAAAACATTCTTTCTGACATATCGCTTTCAGTAAGAAAAGGAGAATTCATTTATTTGATAGGTAAAACAGGAAGTGGAAAAAGCAGCTTACTTAAAATACTCTATGGAGATATTAAAATCTTGGATGGAGAAGGTAGTGTTGCAGGAATTAATATTGTAAAAATTAAAGAAAAAGAAATCCCTTTTTTAAGAAGAAAACTTGGAATTGTTTTTCAAGATTTTAAACTTCTATCAGATAGATCTATTAAAAAGAATCTTGAATTTGTTTTAAAAGCAACTGATTGGAAAGACAAGCAAAAAATAGAAGACAGAATTCAAACAGTTTTAGAAAAAGTAAAATTACAAAACACAGAAAATAAGTTTCCTCATGAATTGTCTGGTGGAGAACAGCAAAGAATTGCTATTGCCAGAGCACTTCTTAATAAGCCTGAACTAATTTTAGCAGATGAACCAACTGGAAATCTTGATCCGGGAACAAGTGCAGAAATAATGGGGGTTTTAAAAAAAATAAATAAAAATGGAACTACTATTTTAATCGCTACTCACGATTATGAAATTATATCAAAGTTTCCTGCAAAAACAATTAGAATTGAAGATGGTAAGTTTTATCAATTAAAAGAAAAAAACAACTAATCATTCCCTTTTCTCTTTCTTTGATTTTCATCAAGATAAATTTTTCTTAACCTTATAGTTTTGGGAGTTACTTCAACATATTCATCTTTTTGAATGTACTCTAAAGCTTCTTCTAATCCAAATTTAATCGGTGGGGCCAGCTTAACTTTATCATCAGTTCCTGCGGCCCTAACATTTGATAACTTTTTTGTTTTGGTAACATTCACCACAATATCATCTGCTCTAGTATTCTCACCAATTACTTGACCTGTATATATAATATCTCCTGGATGAATAAAAAACCTTCCTCTGTCTTGCAGCTTGTCTAAAGAATAAGGTATAGCTGTTCCCTGCTCCATTGAAATTAAAGAGCCTGTTAATCTTCTTGGCATTTCACCTTTAAAAGGCTGAAATTCTATAAATCTATGATTCATAATAGCTTCACCTGCAGATGCAGTAATCAATAAATTTCTTAATCCAATAATTCCTCTCGATGGAATCATAAACTTACATACCATTCTTGAACCTTTTCCATCCATACTTACCATTTCCCCTTTTCTAACAGCAACCATCTCAATTGCTTTTCCAGAGACATGCTCAGGTAAATCTATTATCAATTCTTCAATAGGTTCAGACTTAACTCCATCTATATCTTTAATAATAACTTGGGGTTGTCCAATTTGTAATTCATAACCTTCTCTTCTCATGGTTTCAATAAGAACAGATAAATGGAGGACACCCCTTCCAAAAACTAAAAATTTATCTGCTGAACCTGTATTCTCTAGCTTCATTGCCAGGTTTTTTTCTAATTCTTTTTCTAACCTATCTTTTAAGTGTCTAGAAGTAACATATTTACCCTCTTTACCAAAAAACGGGGAGTCATTAATTGTAAAGAGCATACTCATAGTTGGTTCATCAATATTTATTGTTGGTAATGCATCTGGGTTTTCGAAATCTGCTACAGTATCTCCAATTTCAAAATTATCTAATCCAACCACAGCACAAATGTCACCAGCTTCAACTTTATTAACTTTTAATTTTCCCAAACCGTCAAAAACATTTAGTTCTTTAATTCTTGATTTGTGAACAGAGCCATCTCTTTTAACCAAATTAATATTATCTCCTTGATTCAAAACTCCTCTTTGCAATCTTCCAATAGCAACTCGTCCTGTAAAAGAAGAATAGTCTAAGGAAGTTATGAGCATTTGTGTTGTTCCCTTTGAAATTTTAGGTTCAGGAATATGTTCTAGAACTGCATCTAAAAGAGGCTCCACACTATCTGTTTGATTTTTCCAATCCTCTGACATCCAATTGTTTTTTGCAGATCCATAAATAACAGGGAAATCCAACTGCCACTCCTTAGCATCTAATTCAAACATTAAATCAAATACAGATTCATAAACTTCTTCAGGTGTACAGTTTTCTTTGTCCACTTTATTTACAACTACTAATGGTTTTAGTTTAAGATCTAAAGCCTTTTGTAATACAAACCTTGTTTGTGGCATTGGACCTTCAAAGGCATCTACTAGCAACAGTACTCCATCAGCCATGTTTAATACTCTTTCCACTTCTCCTCCAAAATCAGCATGACCAGGTGTATCTATAATATTTATTTTAACTCCCTTGTATTGAACGGAAACATTTTTAGAAAGAATGGTAATTCCTCTTTCTTTTTCTATATCATTATTATCCAATATAAGCTCTCCCATCTCTTTATTATCTCTAAATAATTTACAATGATGTAATATTTTATCAACCAATGTAGTTTTACCATGGTCAACATGAGCAATAATGGCAATATTTCTAATAGAATCCATAATTCCTATAATTTCGCGCAAATGTAATGTCTTTTTATATACTAATTACATCAAAACCATAGAACTAGAGATTATTATTTAATTTAGCATAAATTTATTTATTACACATGATTGATAAAATCAAAAATATTAGACATATTAATTACGATAATTTCTTTTTAATGGCAGGTCCCTGTGCAATTGAAAGTGAAGAAATGGCATTTAAAATTGCTGAAAAAATATTAGATATAACCAATAGATTAGAAATACCCTTTGTTTTTAAAGGAAGTTTTAAAAAAGCTAACAGAAGTAGAATTGATAGTTTTACTGGAATTGGTGACGAAAAAGCTTTAAATATTTTAAAAAAAATTGGTGAAAAATTACAAATCCCAACAGTTACTGATATTCATGAAGTAAAAGATGCTAATCTTGCTGCAAATTATGTAGATGTGCTTCAAATACCTGCTTTTCTCATTAGGCAAACTGATTTATTATCAGCAGCAGCTAAAACTGGAAAACATATTAATTTAAAGAAAGGTCAATTCATGAGTCCTGAAAGCATGTTTTATGCTGTAAAAAAAATACAAGATTCTGGAAACGATAATGTAATAATTACAGAAAGAGGAAGCATGTTTGGATATCAAGACTTGTTGGTTGATTTCAGAGGAATTCCTGTAATGAAAAAATATGCACCAGTTGTTTTAGATGTAACACATTCTCTTCAACAACCTAATCAATCATCAGGAGTTACAGGTGGAAGGCCTGAAATGATAGAAACAATTGCAAAAGCAGGAATTGCTTCAGGAGCTGATGGTATTTTCATTGAAACACACTTTGATCCTAAAAATGCCAAAAGTGACGGAGCTAATATGCTTGATATTAGTAAATTAGAAGCTCTTTTAGAAAAGTTAGTTGCAATCAAAAAAGCAATTAATTCATTTAAATAAATCAAATTAATATATATTTGCCCTTGCAAATTTTTTGTTCTTTGAAAAAAAATTGGGGTCGACTGGTTTTGACAGCGAGTCCGATTTAATGGTAAGCAGATCGAGCTCTGGACTATAGCTCGTAAATATTCTAGTACCAAACTTTAAATGGCGAACACAATTACGCTCTTGCAGCCTAATAACTGAATTATAGTAAGTTAAGGCCTTGTCCCGCTAGGCGGGAAGGTAAGATGTCTCAGAATAGCCTTTGTTGACGGCGATTCATTATGAGACACCATGAAAGTCAACATAGAAATCTTAAGGCTTTGGTAAGATTTTAAAATAAAAAAGCTAAGTAATATTTGGGTAGTTTTCAGTCAGAATATTATCGAAAATTAATTGAAAACTAAATCTGTAGAAAGCTATTTTGTCGCTTGTTTGGACGAGGGTTCGATTCCCTCCGACTCCACCAATACCCTTGTAAGTCACTGATTTACAGGGGTTTTTTTATTTTAAATTAGAACTGCAAAAACTACCCTTAATATTCATAAACTTATATTATATTTCATTTTTTTGGTAAAACATACGGAACATCCGCTCTTATACTATCAATGGCGTTTTTAATATCAAATAAAACACGCGTACTGTTATTAGTAAGAACAATGTAGCCACTTTTATTCTCAATTTCATTAAATAAGTAAGTTCCAAATCCAACCCATCCACCAGCATGAGAAACAGTTTTAGGTTTTGTTTTGTCTTCAATAAACCATCCAAATCCATATGTAGTCTTTTCACCATTATTGAGTATTCCCCAAGACCAAGCTTCATCTAGATATTCTTTTGGAAGAACTTTATAATTTACCAGTGCCATATTCCACTTAAATAAGTCATTTAATGTAGAATATATTCCTCCGTCTCCTCTTACATCATTAACAATATGATAGTCATTTAGCTTATAGTCTTTTTGATTTAGTGTTTTTTTATAACCAAATACACGGTTAGGCATATTAGGGTCAATACCTTCTTGATAATTGTAGAGTGTTGTGTTACTCATTCTAAAAGGTTCAAAAATATTCTTCTTTAAAAAATCTCGAAAGTGTTGCTTTGAAACTTTTTCAACAACTGAAGCTAAAATCATATAACCTGTGTTGCTATATTCCCATTGTTCACCAGGTTGAAAATTCAAATCAGGGTTTACGTCAAAGAAGATTTTTAATATTTCGTTATTACCTAATAGATATTGTTTAATTGGATCTTGAGGAATAAAATTTTCTTCTATTATTTTCTCATAATCAGCTAGTCCAGAAGTATGGAGTAGCAAATTTCTTATGCTAATATTATCGTAAGGAAAATCTGTTAGTATAGTACTTACTTTTTGGTCATAGTCTAAATTACCTGCTTGTTTAAGTTTCATTATAGCTACACCTGTGAATTGCTTGCTTACTGATGCTAAACGAAATTGAGAGTTTAATGTTAAAGAATCTATTGGGTCAATAGACCTTAAACCATCTGAACTTTGAAAAACAACTTCTGAGTTTTCATAAACCAAAATATTTCCAGTTGTAAATCCCTTTGATTTCATTTCTGAAATGAATTTAGCGTACTGCTTTACTTTAGATTTTTTTAATGATATCTCTTTTTGCTTGCAACTACTGAAAGAGAGTATTAATAAGCCTACTAATACAAATTTAAGTGTTAGATTCATTCTATGTTGTTTAATATATGATTTGAGTTAATACCTAAAGTTAGATAAAATGAAAACAAGTTATACTAACGGTAAATTAACGGTATTAATTGTAAGTAACTGTAAATTCAAGAGAACAACCTTGAGAGGATTGAAGATGCTTAGTTAGTTGAATAGTTGTGGTTTGGTCTTTATAAAAATTGACTAGTACATCTTTGGTATGTGGTTTTGTAAAACAAGTACAGTTTAAACTTACTCTAACATCATTTGTTGAAGACAGACCTTTAATAGTAAAAGTTTGTTCTTCTTGTGAGATAGTGAAATTATTATCTGGTAAACTAATTTGAGAAAATACTAAACTTTGGGGGTTAGCCATAGTAGTATCAAGTTTTAATATGTATGTAGTATCATAATCACTACCTGAACAAGAAAAAACAAGTGGAATAAACAGTAATAGTAGAAGGAGTTTTTTCATTTTGATTTACTAAAGAATTTATTTTCTATAATAGTATATATACCAGCAAAAAATGCTGCACTAATACTAATTTGAGTGGTTGTGAAATCTGTGAACCATCCCATAAAACCTCCATATACAAATGCTGCAA
>JAAZZF010000125.1 GCA_014239275.1 Flavobacteriaceae bacterium
CCAAAGTTTATAATTTTCTTTCCATTCCATTTCCATTTCTGTTCCCCAGTCAAAGTATGCAGCACCATGGCTAGATCTTCCAGGAAGAAAAAATTTAAGTAGTGTTGGAGTGGTGTAATCTTTATGGTTTTGGGTACATCCAAGAACTTGAACTTATTAGAGAATCAGGTTTCCATCCTATGGAAGTTATAAGGGCCGCTACACTTCATGCTGCTGAAGCAATTGGTATGGAAAAAGAAATAGGAACTATTGAGGTTGGAAAATATGCTGATATGATAATTATGGAAGAAAACCCTCTTAAAAATCTGAAATATCTATACGCAACAGGTGATATAAAAATTAATGATAACAATGAAGCAATAAGAGTTGGAGGAATTAAGTATACAATAAAAGATGGGATAATTTTTGATGCTAGGCAACTACTTGATGATGCTAAAAAAATTGTTGATGAAGAAAAATCTTCTACTCCAGGATGGGAAAAGTTTTTAATGGATGAAATAGAAAGAGAATGAATTAAAGAAGAAAGAGAATTTTGAAATAAAGCAACCAGGGTTATAATTAATGATCTAAAGTATTTATCAAATCTTCCATTTCGATTTGATAAGATTTTGCAACTGCATAAGATTTTTCTAAAAAATCACTTCCTTTTCCTGCATAAATAATAGAGCGTGAAGAATTTACTAAAAGTCCTATTTTTTTATTAGCTCCATTTTCAAAAGTTTTCTTAAGACTTCCTCCTTGAAAACCAACACCAGGAACTAATAAAAAACTATTAGGGACAATAGCTCTAATTTCATTTATATGATCTGATTTTGTGGCTCCAACCACATACATCAAGTTATCTGATCCCTTCCATTGCTTTGAACTCTTTATAACTTCTTTAAAAAGAGTACTAGAATTGTTAGAAAAAAATTGAAAATCTCTACTTCCACTATTTGATGTTAAACCCAACAAAATGGTATGTTTATTTTTATATTTTAAAAAAGGTTCAACAGAGTCATTTCCCATGTAAGGTGAAACAGTTATAGAATCGAAAGAAAGTGTCTCAAAAAAAGCTTTAGCATACTTGTTAGACGTATTGCCAATATCTCCTCTTTTGGCATCAGCAATTGTAAAAAGTTTAGGATATTTTGAATTAATATAATTAATAGTTTTTTCAAGAGTAATCCAGCCTTTAGAACCATTTTCTTCATAAAAAGCAGTATTTATTTTTACTGCAGTAATAATTTCATTTAGAGAGTCAATCATCTGTTTATTAAAACTAAAAACAGGATCTGGATCATCCAGTAAAAAAGATGGTATTTTAGAGATATCTGAATCCAATCCCAAACATAAGAAAGACTTCTTTCTTTTAATCTCTTTAACTAAATCATTTATATCCATATATCAATTTAAAAAACCTCTTCAGAATTTTTTAAAATTTCTGTATTTTGAACAAGTTTTAATTCATCAATAATTTTTTGAATATCACCATTTATAATATTCTGAAGATCATATAAAGTTAACCCTATTCTATGATCTGTGACTCTACCTTGTTGGTAATTATATGTTCTTATTTTCGCAGATCTATCACCAGAAGAAACCATAGAATTTCTTTTTTGTGAATCTTCTTCAAGTTTTTTATTAAGTTCTAATTCATACAAACGGGCTCTTAAAACTTTAAGTGCTTTATCTTTATTTTTGTGTTGAGACTTCTGATCTTGACATTGTGCAACAATTCCAGTTGGCGTATGCGTTAATCTAACAGCAGAATAAGTGGTATTTACAGATTGACCTCCTGGTCCAGAAGAACAGAAATAATCTATTCTAACATCATTCATATTAATTTCTACATCAAACTCTTCTGCTTCTGGAAGTACCATAACAGTTGCTGCAGAAGTGTGAACTCTTCCCTGTGTTTCTGTTTGTGGTACCCTTTGAACACGATGAACACCAGATTCAAACTTAAGTAAACCATAAATATCATCATTTCCATAAACTTCAAAAATAATCTCTTTATAACCTCCTGATGTTCCCGGATTGGAATCAACTAAGCTAACATTCCACTTTTTACTTTCACAAAACTTTGTATACATTCTAAACAAATCTCCAGCAAAAATACTAGCTTCATCTCCACCTGTTCCTGCCCTTAATTCTACAACTACATTTTTCGAATCTTCAGGGTCTTTAGGTATTAACAAAAATTTTATATCTTCTTCAAGAGTTAAAATTTTTTCTTTTGCTTCATTTAATTGATCAGAAGCCATTTCTATCATCTCTTTGTCATCTTCGTTTTTACAAATCTCTTCTGCTTCCTTAATATTTAAAAGCAACTCTTCATATATTTTTTTCTTTTCAATAAGCAACCCTAAATCTTTATACTCTTTATTTAATTTAATATAACGTTTTTGGTCACTTATAATATCTGGCTGTATAATTAAATCTGAAATCTCATTAAATCTCTGCTGAACAATATTTAATTTATCTAACATTACTTATAAATAATACATCACAAAATTACGATATTTTTAATCAAGAATATATTAGTAGACATAACTACCATTATCTGAAATAATAGATAGTTTTTTTTGATCACTCTCTTCTACTCTACCAATTATTTTAGCATCTACTTGAAAAGATTTAGAGGTATTTATAATATCTTCAGCACAATCTGGACTTACATATAATTCCATTCTATGTCCCATATTAAAAACTTTATACATTTCTTTCCATGATGTATTAGACTCCTTTTTAATTAATTCGAATAATGGAGGAACTGGAAAAAGATTATCTTTTATAATATGAAACTTATCAATAAAATGGAGAATTTTAGTTTGTGCTCCACCACTACAATGCACCATTCCATGAATTTTATTAGAATTATATTTTTCTAAAACCTTTTTAATAATTGGAGCATAAGTTCTTGTAGGAGATAGAACAAGTTTTCCTGCATCGATTTCTAGACCTTCAATGGGTTGAGTTATTTTCATTGAACCAGAATAAATTAATTCTTCAGGAATATTTGGATCAAAACTTTCAGGGTATTTATTAATCAAATATTTATGAAACACATCATGTCTAGCAGATGTTAGTCCATTACTACCCATTCCTCCATTATAGCTGTCTTCATAATTAGCTTTTCCATAAGATGATAATCCAACTATAACATCACCAGGTTTAATATTAGAATTATCTATAACATCAGATTTTTTAAGTCTAGCCAAAACTGTTGAGTCAACAATAATTGTCCTAACTAAATCTCCGACGTCAGCAGTCTCACCACCAGTTGACTTTATATTAACCCCATAATCAGACATCTCCTTAATTAATTCTTCAGTACCTTCAATTATAGTTTTAATCACTTCTCCGTCAATGAGATTCTTATTTCTACCAATGGTAGATGATAATAAAATATTGTCAGTAACTCCAACACACAAAAGATCATCTAAATTCATTACCAATGCATCCTGAGCAACACCTTTCCAAACTGACAAATCTCCAGTTTCTTTCCAATATAAATAAGCTAAAGATGATTTTGTACCAGCTCCATCAGCATGCATAACTAAACAATAATCAGGATCATTTGTAAGTGTGTCGGGAACTATTTTACAAAAAGCATTTGGGAACAATCCCTTATCTATGTTTTTTATTGCATTATGAACATCTGTTTTATCTGAAGAAACTCCTCTTTGCATATAACGATGGGTAGATTTTGAGCTCATAACAATTAAACAAAGATAAGAGTATTGGTTAGCATTAAAAATTTATTTTATTAAGACAAACAATTTTTTTGGAAAATTTAAAAACGGAGTTTTATTAGAAAAAAATTATTATTATTTATAAAAATTTATCAAAAAACTAATTTTCAATACTAATAAATATGTAATTAATAAATGTTAATAAATTATGTTTCTTTTTGAAAAGTTAAAGCTCTAAAAACCAATATTATTTTATATTTTGTCGTTAATAAATCCTTAAAAAAAAATTTATAAAATGAGTAAATCAAAATTAGAATACATTTGGTTAGACGGATATAAGCCGACCCAAAACATGAGAAGTAAAACTAAAGTTTTAGAAAACTTTGGCGGAAAACTAAAAGACTGTCCGATGTGGGCTTTTGACGGGAGTTCAACAAAACAAGCAGAAGGAGGCTCTTCAGACTGTTTACTTAAACCTGTTGCCGTTTACCCAGATCCTGATAGAGTTAATGGTTTTTTAGTAATGACAGAAGTTTTAAATGCTGATAGTACTCCACATGAATCTAATGGAAGAGCTACAATTGACGATGATGACAATGATTTTTGGTTTGGATTTGAACAAGAATACTTTATTATGGATACTGCATCTCAACTACCTTTAGGGTTTCCAATTGGAGGTTATCCTGGCCCACAGGGAATGTACTATTGTTCTGTTGGAGGAAAAAACACACACGGACGTGATTTAGTTGAAGAACATGCTGATCTATGTATAGAGGCTGGTATAAATTTTGAGGGAATTAATCAAGAAGTAGCTAGTGGACAATGGGAATTTCAACTTTTTGCAAAAGGAGCCAAACTTGCTGGTGATGAAATGTGGATTGCTAGATATCTTTTAGATCGTTTGACTGAAAAATATGGCTATTACATTGAATACCACCCTAAACCAATTAAAGGTGATTGGAATGGTAGTGGAATGCATGCAAATTTTTCAAATAGTCTATTAAGAACTTGTGGGTCAAAAAAAACATATGAATCAGTTTGTGAATCATTTAGATCTGTTGTTAAAGAACATATTGAAGTATATGGTGAAGATAATGATCAAAGATTAACTGGCTTACATGAAACTGCATCTATAAATGATTTCAGTTATGGTGTATCTGATAGAGGAGCTTCAATTAGAATCCCAATTATTACAGTTGAACAGGGATATAAGGGATGGCTAGAAGATAGAAGGCCAGCTTCAAATGGAGATCCATATAAAATTGCTGGAAGGATAATTAAAACTGTTAAATCTGCTAAAATTTAATATATAATTAGATTTAATTATAAAAAGCATCTAAGAAATTAGGTGCTTTTTTATATAAATAAAGTATATATATATATAGAATAAAAAGACAACATAATAAACCCTTCGATTCTACCTAAAACAAATTTCTTAGGAAAAAACATTAGAGGAAGAATAATAGCAGCAAAAAATAACATTACATAAATATCAAAATTTATAATATTTAAATCATTAACGATCAAAGGAGTTATTATTGATGTTATTCCCAAAACTGCAAAAACATTAAAAATATTAGATCCTAATAAGTTCCCAATAGAAATACTTTTTTCTTTTTTAATAACCGCAACAAGTGATGTTACTAGCTCAGGCAAACTTGTACCAACAGAAACAACGGTAATTCCTATAACTCTTTCACTAATACCAAAATAACTCGCCATATTAATTGCACCAGTAATAAACCATTCAGAACCTAAATAAAGGCAAATTCCTCCGACAAATAAGAAAATTATTGATTTAGATAACGAATCAATAGAATGAGTTTTTATATTTAAATCTTCTTGTCCTTTTTCTTGATGTTTAATTAAAAAGGCTATTGACATTATTAGAAATATAATCAATGTGCCGCCTTCGTAAATATTTATTTTTCCATCTAAAATTATTATCAAAAAATATAACGCTGAAAACATCATTATAGGCCAATCGGTTTTATAAATAATTTTAGAAATATTAATAGGAGAGAAAAAAACCGTTAAACCCAATACCAAGCCTATGTTTGCAATATTAGATCCTACAACATTGGATATTGCTAAATCTGTAGAACCTATAAGAGCAGATTTAATACTTACTATTAGTTCTGGTGCCGAGGTTGCTAATGAAACCACAGTCATTCCAATTAAAATCTTTGGTATTCCAAATTTTAATGAAATAGAAACAGCTGATTTTAAAAGTAGATTTCCTCCAACTACTAAAACTATTAATCCGCAAAATAATAATACTAATGTATTTAAATCCATATTTTAAAGCTTGTAAAGATAAGACATGAATTGTATATTGTAGCAATATGAAAAATTTATTTAAGATTCTTGCTTATTTAAACAAATTAATTCTTCCAAGCATGACAAAAAGAAGGTTAGATCCAATAAAAGCCTCAAAG
>JAAZZF010000126.1 GCA_014239275.1 Flavobacteriaceae bacterium
AGATTATCTACATCAATTATAAGTAGCTTTCCTTTATCATAAGTTTCAATCCAAGCTTCATATCTTTCATTAAGTCTACTTAAATAATCTATACTTATAGAGTTTTCATAATCTCTCCCTCTTTTATGAATTTGATCAACTAAATTAGGAATGCCACTTCTTAAGTATATAAGAAGATCAGGACTTTTAACAAAAGACTCCATAAGATCAAAAAGAGATTTATAGTTGTCAAAATCTCTATTTGTCATAAGGCCCATAGCTAAAAGGTTTGGAGCAAAAATATGTGCATCTTCATAAATCGTTCTATCTTGGATTATCTTTTTTCCATTTTTGTCAAAGTCCATTATTTGACGAAACCTACTATTTAGAAAATAGATTTGTAAATTAAATGACCATCGTTCCATTTGATCATAAAAATCATCTAAATAAGGATTTTTTAAAACATCTTCGTAATGCCCCTCAAATTTATAATATTTAGATAGTAATTTGGTTAATGACGTTTTTCCAGCTCCAATGTTTCCTGCAATAGCTATGTGCATATTAATTTGTATTTAAAAATTTAAAAGTGACATCTAATTTAAAATATAAATTTGAAAAAATTCATTCTAATTAAACTTTATTGTCTTCTGATTGTCTATTTAGTAATAAATCACTACAATTGCGGTGGTTTTAAAAACTCGAATTATGAAAAAAATACTAATTATTTTATGTTTTATAACTATTAGTGGATTTTCTCAGGATTTTCAGGGAAAAGCTTATTATATGTCAAAAGTTAATGTAAATATGGACTGGATGAAGAATTTAACACCTGATAGAAAAGCATACTTGAAAGGTAGAATGAAAACTGCTACTGAAAAAAATTATACTTTAGAATTTGATAGTAATTCATCTTATTTTCAAGAAGAAGAAAGACTAGATCCTAATGGACAGAGTGGTGGATTCAATTGGATGCAATTTGTATCTGGACCTGCAACGGGAACTATCTACAGAGATATACAATCAAATACATTTACAAATAAAAAGGAGCTCTTTGGAAAGATTTTTCTTGTAAAAGATACTATACCTGAAATCAAATGGGTTATGACAGGTGAGACGAAAAAAATTGGAATTTATAATGCGTATAAAGCAACATCAACAAAAGAAGTTGAAGAAAGGGTCATGAGTTTTAGTAATAGATCAAGGGAAACAGAAAGTTTAAGTAATCCAGAAGAAAAGAAAATGAGAAAGGTAGTTATGACAGCCTGGTTTACACCTGAAATTCCAGTTTCAACAGGACCACAAATGTTTGGAGGTTTGCCAGGGCTTATATTAGAAATTAATGCTGATAGATTGATAATGCTTTGCACTAAGGTTGTTTTGAATCCAAAAGAAAAATTAAAAATTAAAAAACCATCCAAAGGAAAGGAAGTTACAAGTCTGGAATTTGAAAAAATTGCAAAAGATAAAGCAGAAGAAATGGAAAACCAGTGGAACGGGCGAAGAAGAGGAAGTAGTAGAGCAGTGAGAATATCTAATTAATTTAATACAATAATCATTTATTATTATTTAAGATGAAAAAAACACTTTTATATATTCTGTTATTTTTTTCTTCCTTTGTTTATTCCCAAGTTAGGTTTGAAGGAGTAATTACAGATTCCATGGGAAATACTATCATGGGAGCTAATGTTATTGCAATTGAAAAAGAATCTCAAATTTTAGATGGTTTTGGGATATCCAATGATACAGGCTTCTATAGAATTTCATTAAAGAAAAATACGGATTATCAAATCAAAATTTCTTTTATTGGATTTCAACAAATAGAGTTAGACTTAAATATTAGTGAAGATTTTGAAAAGAATTTTGTTTTAGAACAACAAGCTGAAGCATTGGATGAAGTGGAAATTGTTTATGAAATGCCAGTTACCATAAAGGGCGATACAATTGTATACAATGCAGATTCATTCAACACTGGGTCAGAAAAAAAATTAGGGGATGTTTTAAAAAACATGCCGGGAATCGAAGTAACCGATGAAGGAACTATTGAAGTTGAAGGTAAAGAAATAACAAAGATAACAGTTGAAGGTAAAGATTTTTTTGATGGAGACTCAAAACTTGCAACACAAAATTTACCTGCAAATGCTGTTAATAAAGTAGAAGTTCTAAGAAAC
>JAAZZF010000127.1 GCA_014239275.1 Flavobacteriaceae bacterium
CTAGAATTTGCTAAAGTTCCTCCAGTTATAGTATTCGAAGTAAATCTAATTGTTTCATCAGTCTCATAAACCACATCGTTAATAGATTTAAGATTATAGGTAACTGAATTTTGCCCAGCAGGAATGGTCATTTTTGGTTGAAGCTGAACTTTTCTTATCCTATTATCATCTACATCAATTACAAACAGGGCTCCTGCACCATAAGCAACAAATCGTGGTTCTCTATAAGTCGCTTCATCTTGTGTTCCATCACCATAATCATAATCCCCCGTTCCAGAAATAGTTTCCACCTTAGCACCTGATGCGTTTGATAGATCCGAAACTTTTCTTATTCTATGATTATTTGCATCCCCAACGTAAATATTATCATTTTCATCTATTGCTAATCCTGAAGGATCACGGAATTTGGCGTTAGTTCCATAACCATCTGCATAATCATGCCATTCACCAGCAATAGTAGAAACTGTAGAGCCATCTGCGGATATTTTTCTTATTCTATCCTGAGCAGTAACATATATATTGTTATTAGAGTCAACAACAATACCTCCTCTCATATTTGATAACTCTGCCTCTAATGCATCTCCATCTCTTTCACCCCAATTTCCACTTCCAGCAAAATCTGAGACAATTCTATTTGTTCCATCATCCACAACCTTTCTGATTTTATTATTGTCTTTATCTACAACATACATAACGTTATTAGAATCAAATGCAATAGCTGAAGGTCTATTGAATCTAGCTTCTGTTTCATTTCCATTGTCATCTCCCTGATCAGTTCTTTTACCGACATATCTCGATAAGACTCCTGTACTCATGTTAATTCTAGAAATTGCATGTGCATTACTTTCAACAACATACATATATCCACCATTAATTTTTACATCATTTGGATATGTTAATGTTCTGTTTAATTTATCTCCATCTGTATTTTCTTGATCACCATCTCCCCAGTACCATCCCGTTCCAGCATAAGTAGAAACCTTGCCAGATGGTGTTATTTTTCTAATTACATTATTCCACTCATCTGCTAAATAAACATTTCCAGAAGCATCTACCACTCCGTTTTTCATGCCATCGGAAAATTCTGCTTCATCAGCATCGCCATCTAGATAACCATCGTTTCCATCACCAGCATGAGTAGTTACTCTATTTAAATCATTAGATCCAAAGTCATTTCCAAAAATTGCTATTCCAGTACCTGATGATGTAAAATCTAATGCAATATCAACAGCATTTAATTTTGCATTGTCAATATTTGCAGTAATTGTAGTATTGGTTGCTACTCCTTCACTGGCAACTTCTCCAATTGTAGTACTTGCAACAGCTAAAGTAACCGCGGGTAATTCATCATCGCTAATTGAAAGAGTTGCTGAATTATTTATTGGATTTGAACTTGAATCTACTGCAATAACAGCCTCTCCAGGAGTTTTCATAGTGGTAATAATAGTTTCTATCGCTTCATCAACACTGTCATTCACACCAGTTATAATTATAGTAGCACTTGGCTGACCTTTAGCAATAGTTACTGTTCTATCTGCATCTGGGGCTCCAATATTAGTAGTGTAATCTGTCCCATCAGTTGCTCCAGTTCCACCAAATTCAATTACAGCAGTAGCATTTATATCAGAAATTGCTGAAGAAAACTCAAGAACAAATTGAGAATGCCAATTATTTTCCCCATTAAACCACAATCCTCTATATCTAATTTGTGTATGATATCTATCTATATAA
>JAAZZF010000128.1 GCA_014239275.1 Flavobacteriaceae bacterium
ATTAGCATTTGTAGAATTCATAAATTTATTTTTTTTGATTATATAATCAGATTATTATTTAGTAAAAATACAAGATAATTCTTAATTAGAAGAAGAAGTATGATCACTTACGATAAGCCACTTACCATTTACTTTTTTCCAAATTAAAGTAAAATGCCCATAACTATCCTCAATAGTTCTTTTCAAATAATATTCTCCTATTAAATATGCCGTTTCTTTAGATAAAGATTTAATCTTTCTTACAGTAAAAGACAATTTTCCCATTGTTTTTAGATCTGGATATGATTTTTTATATCTTTCTTTAGTTGCATTCCAACCATAAATAGGACCATTAGATCCAGAAAAAACAAGTTCTTCAGATTTTATATACCCATTCATAAAAGAATCAATATCTCCATTATTCCAAGCTTTTTCTTGAATATCCATAACCTTCATAATATCTAGAGAATCTTTAATTGAAATTGGATTCTGAGAATATAACTGACCAAAAAAAATAAAGAATATTAAACTGCTATAAGTATATTTTAAAAGATACATGATTATGTGTTAATTAACAGTTGTTAATAAATAATTACTAATAAATATACTCAAAATGTTAATATTACATACTTTAGAGTATGCGTTTGACTTAATTGTCTCAAAATCAGAAAAATGGATCAAAAGATAAAATCTTTAACGACTCAAAAATTAATCTTAGAAACATCATTTCAAATGTTTTATGAGAATGGTTTTAATCATACTAGTATCCCTGATATTATGAAAAAAACTAATCTTACTAAAGGAGCATTTTATCATCATTTTAAAAACAAACTTGAAATAGGGAAAAAAGTAATAGAAAATATCTTAAGTCAAAGAATTTATGATGGATTTATAGCGCCTTTAAAAAAACAGAACACACAAAAAATTCCTGACCTCCTCTATTCTATTTTTACTGAAAGAATAAATAACTTTTCCGAAAAAGAAAAAGAATTAGGTTGCCCTGCAAATAATTTAATTAATGAAATTGGATGTTCTATTAATGACTTTAGACTTCCTCTAAGAAAACTAATGGATGATTGGTATAAAATTTTATTAGAAACAATTGAAAAAGGCAAAGAGAAAAATGAAATTAAAAGTGATGTAGATTCTGCTGCTGCTGCTACTCTTTTAATTTGTTCATTTGAAGGAACTAGAGGAATAAGAAAAGTTTATGATGATGATAAGCTTTTCAATAACTATCTAAACTCTGTAAAAAGTTTTATTAAGAGTATTTCCAAATAAATTACCAATTATCAGATCTAAATGATGAGGCAGGTAACCCTTTTGTATTATAAAGGTTTCCTTTAAGATAATTTTTCCATCCATACCTAACGGCAACAGGCTCTTTAACTTTATCACTAGATATGGTAAGTGTCGAATTTTTATTTCCATACATAACTTTTACAGAAGCAGGATGAAAGACTTTATCCTCTCCAGCAATTTCAAAACCATTTATTTTACTATTTAAAAAAATGAATCCTGATTCAGCGTAATCAAAATCAACTATAGCTTTATCTTCATTAATTTCAATTGATTTATAAACTGGACCTGAAAATGGAACCCCTTTTACTTTGTAATCGTTTGCTAGTGCCCAGTATGCAAGTCTTTTACCAATTATGATTTTTTTATCAGGATGAATACTAAATTCCTTGCCAATATCTAATGTTACTGCCATTCCTGAATTTTTCGTTTGTAGCATTGTTTTTAGTTGTGCCTCTCTTAAATAAGCAGATTCACTTTTATTGCTTCCACTATATTTAAATGGAGCAATTTGAACAAAATAAAAAGGAAAAGATCCTTGATTCCATTCTCTTCTCCAGCCATCTATCATCACATTCATAAGTTTGGTGTAATTATTTGCCCTACTTACGTTGCTTTCTCCTTGATACCAAAGAGCTCCTCTTATTTTAAATGGAATCAGAGGATTAATCATACCATTAAAAAGAGCTGAGGGATCATGATTCTTAGGTTTTCCTTCTCGAAAATTTTTAATTTCAGATTTTTTAAAATTTTCTACTAAAGTTTTATTATCTGTCCAAGCTTCAGCTGGGGTACCACCCCAAGAAGTATTAATAATTCCAATAGGTATATCCAGCACTTTATTAAGATAATTAGCAAAAGAATATCCTATTGCACTAAAAACAGCAGTATTTTCTGAATTAGAAACTAGCCATTTACCCTTTACATCTCTTATTGGTTTATTGCTTGTAACACGTTTAAAAGTAAAAAGACGAATATTAGTATTATTGGCATTAGCAATCATATCTAATGACCCCAAAACAGGTTCATGAGTATAACCATTTAGAGTCATTTGCATATTGGATTGACCCGATGTGATCCAAACCTCCCCAATCAAAACATTAGATAGTTTAACATTAGAATTAGAGGATATTATATCAATATTGTACGGACCACCAGCTTCTGGTGTTTCTATTTTTACTGACCAATTCCCATCACTATCTGCTTTAGTCGTTGTTTTTTTCTGATTCCAACTAGATTGAATAGAAATTTCTTGATTAGCATCTGCCTCGCCCCATATAGGAACTTCTGAATTTCTTTGTAATACCATGTCATCAGAAAAAAGTGGACCTACTTTAATCTGAGCATTTATATTTATTACTAATAGTGTAAAAACAACACTAAAAAAACAATATTTATAATTTTTCATAATTACACTTTTAATAAATAAAACTTTTATCCAATTCTTCAGAATCTTTGTATTTAACTCTCATTTCTTTTAACTCTTGAGTTAATTTTTCTACAACATCTTTATATTTTGGATCATTATAAACATTATTCATCTCATTAGGATCATTTAACCTATCGTACAATTCCCATTCGTCTATATCGTAATAAAAATGAGCTAATTTGAATTCCTTATTTACAATTCCATAATGTCTTTTGGCCATATGAACAGATGGATACTCATAGTAATGGTAATAAACTGCATCTCTATCCCAACTCTC
>JAAZZF010000129.1 GCA_014239275.1 Flavobacteriaceae bacterium
GTAATAGCTTCATGAATTTCTGCATCAAATTCATCTCCTTTATGAACTTCAATTAAAATCAATCCTTGAGATTTTAATATTTCAGAAAATTTATTTTTTATTAGAGAAAAACCTTCTACCAAACCATTGTCCTTAGATTTAGCAAATTCTAATGATGCTCTATCCATATCATCAATCATAGGAAGCAATGCTATCATTAACTCTTGGGATGCTGTTTTATATAACTCTAATCTTTCTTTAGAAGTCCTCTTTTTATAATTTTCAAATTCCGCAAAAAGTCTCAAAAATTTATCTTTTTCTTCTTTAATTGAAATATTCAACTCTTCTATCTGAGATTTTAAACTAGGCTTTCTAGCAGACTTTGTTTTAGATTTTGAATTAGTACTCATATTAACATTTTAAAAAATAATGGCAAAAGTACTGCCATTTTTGTGAATTTGTCAAAATGTCATCAAATTATTTTAGCAAATTTTGCAATGCAGATTTTAACTCTACATATTTAAATTCAAAACCTTCTGAAAGCAATCTCTTAGAACTAACTTTTTGATTAAACATAATTAATTCTGACATCTGTCCAGTAATAAAAGTTATTATTTTTTTAGGAATACTTGGAAGTATAACTTTTGTTTTATAAAGTTTTGCGATCTCTAAAACAAAATTTTTATTGTTTACTGGATTTGGAGCAACTAAATTGTATATACCTTCCTTGTTATTGTCAATCAAAAAAATAATTGATCTAGCAATATCATCAATATGAATCCAAGAATAATAATTTTTTCCATCACCAAACCATGTCCCAAGAAAATTCTTTGTTAAGATTGCAATTGGTTTTAGTAAACCACCATCCATTGAAAGAACTATACCTATTCTAAACTTTAAAACTTTAATATTTGATTTTTCAATTGAAACACAACTATCTTCCCATTTTCTAACAGTTTCCCCTAAAAATAATTTTGAAAAAGATTTAGAATTTTCACAAAACTCAATGTCCATATTTGATGGATATATGCCAATTGCTGAAGCACAAGCAAATTGTTTTATTTGCCCTTTTTTATCGTTTAAAATTATATTATTCAATAAATTAACAGAGTTAACTCTGCTTTCTAAAATAGATTTTTTTGTTTTTCTTGTCCATAATTGAGCAATTGGAGAACCTGCAAGATTAATCACAATATCAACATCCTCCATACAGTTTTCATCGATAATTCCTAATTCAGGATTCCAATAATAATAATCTATAGAAATTGATGAGTTGGTAATATATTTTTTGTTTGTTGTTAAAACACTTAATTTATCTCCCCTATTTAATATAATTTCAGTTATTTTTTTACCAATTAAACCAGTTGCTCCAGTCACTAAAAATCTCATCAATATATTTTTAATTTGATCAAAGTTAATTTGTAATTTTGCTAATAACAATTCATTTGCTATGAAAATTGAAAAAGTAAAAAAATCTAATATTTCAAATATTGATTTTGATAATTTAAATTTTGGTACAGTTTTTACTGATCATATGTTTGTATGTTCATATAGAAACGGAAAATGGATTGATCCAGAAATCAAACCATATCAACCAATTTCAATAAGCCCATCTGCTCGCGCATTACATTATGGACAAGCTTGTTTTGAAGGAATGAAAGCCTTTAAAGATGATTTAGGAAAAGTATGGTTATTTAGACCAAAAGATAATCACCATAGAATGGTAAAATCTTCAGAAAGATTAGCTATGCCTGCTTTCAAAGAAGAATTATTTATTGAAGCTATAACAAATTTAATCAATTTAGATAAAGATTGGGTCAAGACAGGTATAGGTAATTCACTATATATTAGACCATTTATATTCGCTGACCAGGATAGTATAAATGCAAATGAAGCAACAGAATATAAGTTTATCATAATTTGTGCTCCAGCAAAATCATACTATTCTGGTGATGTAAAAGTAAAAATAGAAAAGTCATTTAGTAGAGCATCAAAAGGAGGAGTTGGGTATGCAAAAGCTGCTGGAAATTATGCAGCTCAATTTTATCCTACTCTTATTGCTAGAAAAGAAGGTTTTCAGCAAGTTATATGGACTGATTCTTCTAACCATGAATATATTGAAGAAGCTGGAACTATGAACTTGTTTTTTAGAATTGGTAATAAACTATTAACCCCTCCAACAAGTGATAGTATCTTGGATGGGATTACAAGAAAAAGTTTAATAGAAATTGCAAAAAAAGAAGGAATTAATATTGAAGTTAGACCTATCAAGGTTTCTGAAATTATACAAGCTGCCAATAATGGTGATTTAAAAGAAATTTTTGGATGTGGAACTGCAGTAGTTGTTTTACCTATAATTGGTTTTGGCTACGAAAAAGAATATTATGAATTGCCAAAAATTGAAAATTCTTGGTCAATATTTTTTAAAAAAAAATTAAACAATATTCAGTACAATATATCTGATGATCCTTTTGGATGGAGATTTGAAGTTTAATTTAAAATATTAGCAATATTTGGTTTAAAGTAATTTGGACCTTTCATTACTTTCCCATCCTCTCGATATATTGGATTTCCATCTTCATCTAATTTACTCATATTACTTCTTTGAATCTCATCAAAAATTTCTTCAATTTTATTTTGCATACCATGTTCAATTATAGTTCCACATAAAATATAAAGCATATCTCCTAAAGCATCAGCAACCTCAATTAAATCATTATTTTTTGCAGCTTCAAAATATTCTTTATTCTCTTCATCCATTAAATTAAATCTAAGTTTTATAGTGTCTAAGCCTATTTCTGTAGTAGGGTTTTCACTATAATTTAATTTATATACCTCGTGAAATTTTTTTACTGAATTTAATTGATGTTTCATATTGTATTTAATATTATTTTTGAACTAAAATAGTTAAATATGTTTAGCAATGGTCAAATAGTCTTTGGAGTTTTATTTCTTATTATTTTTTTGATCATAATTACATATAGTTATAAAAAAGACCTAAAAAAACTTAAAGGTTCATATAAAGGAATAAGGTGGGTAATTTTAGGTTTTATTGCCTTTATTAGTATTCTAGTCTTCTTAAAAAAATTAAGCATATCGTGAAACAATTTTTATTGGTTTTTATTGGAGGAGGATTAGGAAGCGTCTTTAGATTTTTTTTATCTCAAATTTCTTTTTTTAACTATTCCAAATTTCCTGTACCCACTCTTTTATCCAATGCTATTGGATGCTTTATTTTAGGTATAGTTTTGGGGTATGCAATAAAAAATGATCATCTTAATTCTCCTCAAACAATCCTTTTAGCAGCTGGATTTTGTGGAGGACTCACTACCTTTTCAACATTTGCATACGAGAATATTACATTGATAAAAAATGGAGATATTTCACAAGTTTTAATTTATACATTATTATCACTTTTTTTAGGCTTTATAGCAATTATAATCGGTTTACAACTTTCAAAATAGATTTTTATAGTTCTAAGAATTATATAAATTAATAATTAACACCCCTTCATTTTATTATTATATAGATTTTAATATCTATTAATTAATAATTTAATAAAAATAGTCCTTATTTAAGAATTTTTAATGAGATTAATTTACTAAATACTTAGATTTGATGATAATTTATTAACAATTATCTTAAATAACTAATTAAAATTTAAATTATGAAAAAATTTAAAAACAAATTGTTGGTTCTTATAATTACTATTACGACAGTATTTATAAGTTTTAATACAAACACAATGTCAGCTCAAGATTTTGGTGGTGATATAGTAAGCTCTTACGTGTGGAGAGGTGCTCAATTTGGTTCTGGTGCTCATATTCAGCCATGGATGACATTAGGATCCGGAAATCTTGAAGCTGGTGTATGGGGAAGTTTTCCAACAACTGCTAATGGAGGCGGAAATGAACTTGATATGTATTTGAGTTATGATTTTGGAGACTTTGCATTAACTGTTACAAACTATACATTTCCAACAGATAATGGGACATATGGTGAAGGGAATCCTGGTCTTTTTGATGGTGACTGGATGGAAGTATCTGGATCAGCTGATTTTGGTCCAGTTGGATTAACAGTTGGTTATTTCACTAATGCTGAAGCTTTATATGTTGAAGCTACATTTCCTATAGGAGCTGTTGGCATAGGTGTTGGATATGGTAGCGATGGTAAAGATCCATTTTATGTAGGTGGTGATAGCGGGCTGGTTAACCTTTCATTTGGAGGATCTAAGGATATTAAATTCACAGAAGAATTTTCATTACCTGTATTTGGATCATTTATTTATAATCCCGATAGTAAAGCTGCATTCCTAGTATTTGGAATGAGTTTTTAACATAACTTTAAATAAAAAAAATAAAAAAATGAAAAAAATTGAAGCTATTATCCGAAAATCTAAATTTTCTGATGTAAAAAAAGCTCTACATGATGTAGAGGTAAATTTCTTCTCCTACTGGGATGTAACTGGTATAGGAAATGAAAAAGAAGGGCATGTCTATAGAGGCATTACATATAGTACAGCAAAAATTCAAAGAAAACGTCTGTCAATTATTGTTTCAGAACCTTTTGTTGATAAAACAATTGATGCAATACTTGAATCTGCTTTCACTGGTGAGGTTGGAGATGGGAAAATATTTGTTCTTCCAATTGAACAAGCATACAGAATTAGAACTAAAGAAAAAGGTAAAACATCATTAAACTAAATTATCATGGAATTATTAACTACAAATAACGTATGGATGATGATCTGTACAGCACTAGTCTTTTTTATGCACTTAGGATTTTCATTCCTTGAAATAGGCCTAACTAGACAAAAAAACACAATTAATATATTATTTAAAAATTTCTTTGTTATTACAATGGGCTTGATTGTTTATTGTTCCTTCGGATTTAACTTAATGTACCCAGGAGATTTTGGTATAATTGATGGAGTTTTAGGATTTGCTGGTCCAGGGTTAGATCCCGGAATCGATTATAATCAACTTACTTATGCTGATGGAGGTTATACCTATTGGACAGACTTTCTTTTCCAAGGGATGTTTGCTGCAACAGCTGCTACTATTATTTCAGGAGCTGTTGCTGAAAGAATAAAAATTAATTCTTTTATGGCTATAGCATTTCTTTATGTTGCAATTGTATATCCAATAGTTGGATCATGGCAATGGGGAGGTGGATTTTTCTCTACTTTTATCTCTGAAGACTTAGGATTCTATGATTTTGCAGGTTCAACTCTTGTTCACTCTGTGGGTGGGTGGGGCGCTCTTGTTGTAATATACTTTTTAGGTGCTAGAAAAGGAAAGTTTGATTCAGATGGCAAACCACTTGCTATACCTGGATCTAATATTCCCCTATCAGCTGCAGGAGTTTTAATTTTATGGTTAGGATGGTTTGGTTTTAACGGTGGCTCTGTATTATCTGCAGACCCAGAACTAACATCAATAACATTAGTAACAACATGTTTAGCCGCGGCAGCAGGTGGAATTGGTGCTGCTGTTTTCTCTAGAATATTATATAACAACCTTGACCTAACAATGTTTATGAATGGCGTATTAGGAGGTTTAGTGGGTATAACAGCTGGAGCAGACCAAATGCTTCCAGGATCTGCAATATTCATTGGATTAATTGCCGGTGTTGTTGTAGTACTTTCAGTTGCCTTACTAGACAAGTGTAAACTTGACGATCCTGTGGGTGCAATACCTGTTCACTTGTTCTGTGGTATATGGGGAACCCTAGCTGTTGGATTATTAGGAGAAAAAGCTGGATTCGAACAGTTTATGGTTCAGCTTGCTTGTGTTGGAATTGCTGGACTATTCTGTGTAATATTTGGAACAGCCATAACTTTATTTGTAAAATCTATTTTAGGTCTAAGAGTAGATGAAATTGAAGAAGAAAGGGGACTTGATTTGGCTGAACATGGAACTAGAGCTTATGGTGATTTTTCAATAAACTAAAAATTATAACTATTTTCATGTAAAATTACTTTTCATGAAAAAGATATTATTTATTACTCTAATCAATTTATTTTATTACAACTTTTCTATCAGCCAGATAGCAGAAGCTCCTGAACGTTTTAGAGGAGAAGGTCCTTTTGAACAATTAATTATAAGGGGTGCAACACTAATCAATGGTAATGGAGCACCCCCAATAGGGCCAGTAGATGTAGTAGTTGAAGATAATAAAATAGCAAGTATAAGAAGTGTTGGGTTTCCAGGTCTTGAAATTAATGAAAATAGAAGACCTAAAGCAATAAAAGGTGCAAAAGAAATTAATGCTCACGGCATGTATTTATTACCTGGCTTTATTGA
>JAAZZF010000130.1 GCA_014239275.1 Flavobacteriaceae bacterium
ATTATTGATTTAGGTGAAGAAAAAATGATAAAAAATATTTCAACTAGTTTTCTTCAGGTTACTAATCATGTTGTGTTTTTTCCTCCAAAAGTTGAATTTTTAATATCAACTAATAAAACAGATTGGATTACATTTAACCCAATAATTAATAAAAAACCACTTAGCAAAAAAAGTAAAGTAAATGATATTCAAACTTTTTCTCAACCAGTTAATAAATTAGGAAGATTTGTTAGAGTGAAAGCTAATAATTATGGTGCAGCACCATATTGGCATTTTGCTGCAGATAATCCATCATGGATTTTTGCTGATGAAGTAATAGTAGAATAAAATAGAATTATGAAAAAATATGTATTAGCCATCGATGCTGGCACGACAAGTTCCAGAGCAATTATTTTTGATAAAAAAGGAAATCAAGTTTGTATCTCACAGTTTGAATTCACACAAATATTTCCAAAAGAATCTTGGGTAGAGCATGACCCTATAGAAATTTGGAAAACACAATTAAAAGCAATTCATGATGTCGTTAAAAAATCAAAAATTAATATTGATGAAATTGATTCAATTGGAATTACTAATCAAAGAGAAACTACAGTAATTTGGAATAAGAATACTGGTGATCCAGTATACAATGCCATTGTTTGGCAAGATAGAAGAACCTCATCAATATGTGAAGATTTAAAAAAAAATGGTTATGAAAAAATATTTTATGATAAAACAGGATTAGTTTTAGATGCATATTTTTCAGGAACAAAAATTAAATGGATTCTAGATTCGGATAATAAAATTCAAGAATCCGCTGAAAAGGGTGATTTGCTGTTTGGAACTATTGATTCATGGTTGATATGGAATTTAACTAATAAAAAACACCATGTTACTGACTATACAAATGCGAGTAGAACCTTGCTTTTTAATATACACTCATTACAATGGGATAATGAGTTACTTTCAATATTAAATGTTCCTAAAACTTTGTTACCTAAAGTTTTGGATAGTTCTCAAAAAGTGGGATTAATTGATCGATCAATTTTAAATGCTGAAATTCCAATATGTGGTATTGCAGGTGATCAACAAGCCGCATTATTTGGTCAGATGTGCATTAAACCAGGTGATGTAAAAAACACCTATGGAACAGGTTGCTTTTGTATGATGAATACAGGAAATAAAGCGGTTAAATCTAATAATAAAATGCTAACAACTATTGCTTGGAAAATTAAAGATGAAACAGTTTATGCTTTGGAGGGTAGTGTTTTTATAGGAGGAGCATTAGTACAATGGTTAAGAGATCAGTTAAATATTATTAAAGAATCATCAGAAATAGAAGCACTCGCTAAAACAGTTGAAGACAGTGGAGGAGTTACCTTTATTTCAGCTCTTTCAGGACTTGGAGCCCCTTACTGGAATCCAAATGCTACTGGTGCAATAATGGGTATAACAAGAGGAACTGAAAGGGGTCATATTGCTAGAGCTGCTCTTGAAGCTATTGCATTACGTTCTAGAGAAATAATTGTTGAAATGGAGAAGGATTCAGGTACAAAGTTTAATAAACTAAAAGTTGATGGGGGAGCAAGTAATAATGATCTTTTAATGCAAATTCAATCAAACTTTTTAGAAACTAATGTAGTAAGACCTAAATTGACAGAAACAACTGCCTTGGGTGTTGCTTTTTTATCTGGATTGGCTTCAGGTTTTTGGTCATCAGTTGATGAGCTTAAAAACATGTGGCAAATTGATCGTGAATTTATGCCAAAAGATAATAATGATAAACTTGCTATTGATAACTGGAATGAAAGAATTAAGAAAATTCAATAGAGACAGAAATTTAGGTTTATTAAAAAACACTAAAGTATTTGATGTTATTATTATTGGGGGAGGCGCTTTAGGTTTAGGATGTGCTTTAGATGCATCATCTAGAGGATTTTCAGTAGCTCTTTTTGAAAAACATGATTTTTGTAAAGGAACTTCATCAAGAAGCACAAAATTGATTCATGGGGGGATAAGATATTTAGAAAAATTACATTTTTCCTTAGTTTATGAATCATTAAAAGAAAGAGATCTCTTAATTAAAAATGCTTCACATATAGTAAAACAAATTGGGTTTATTATACCGGTATACAAATATTGGTCAATGTTTTACTATTGGATAGGTTTAAAATTATATGATTTAATATCTGGAAATTACATTTTTTCAAAATCAAAAATAATAGATTCTAAAACTGCTTTAGATTATATTCCAAATCTTAATAAAAATAAATTGAAAGGCGGTGTAATTTATTTTGATGGTCAATTTAATGATTCAAGATTAGGTATTGATTTGGCTTTAACATCATTGGAATTTAATTCTGTAATGTTAAACTACATGTCAGTTGACAATTTTTTAAAAGAAAACAATAAAATAAGTGGAGTAAAAGTATTCGATTCCATTGGTGACAAATATTATAATATAAAGGCTAAGTCAGTTATCAATTGCACTGGAGTCTTTTCTCAATCAATAATTAATTTAGATTCAATCCAACAAGAATCTCTTATAAAACCAAGCCAAGGGATTCATTTGATTATTGATAAAAAATTTTTAAATGGAGATTTCGGATTCTTAGTTCCCAACACATCAGATGGAAGAGTTCTCTTTGCAATACCTTGGTTAAATCATGTTATTTTAGGAACAACAGATAGGGAAGTAGAAAATCCTGTATTTGATCCAGTTGCAAAAGAGGAAGAGGTAGAATATATTTTAAAAAATGCTAAACAGTTTTTTAATATTAAACCAAAAAGGTCAGATATTAAAACAGTATTCGTAGGGTTAAGACCCTTAGTATCAAATTCAAAAAAATTAAAATCTAAAGATTTGTCAAGAAAACACAAGATTGTTATTAGTGAGTCTGGTTTAATAAGTGTAATTGGTGGTAAATGGACTACTTATAGAAAAATTGCAGAAGACACTATAGATTTTCTAATTAGTAAATTTAATTTGAAAACTATTGAAAGTCCAACAAAAAAAATAAAGATTATTAATGGATTAAAGCATATTGATTTTTCTGAAAAATCATTAAGTGAAAAATTTTACATTTCAAAATCATTAATAATTCATTTTGTCAAAAACGAAATGGCAATTAATCTAGATGATATTATGTCACGTCGTACTAGATGCTTATTTTTAGATGTTGAAGAAAGTATTAAAATAGCTCCGATTGTTGTTGAAATTATGGCTAATGAACTTTTGAAAGATAAAATTTGGGAAAACAAACAATTGAAATCTTTTTATAAATTAACTAACCTATATAAAATATAATTATGGACTCTTTTTTAGCTGAATTTATTGGTACAACAATTTTAATGTTGCTTGGTGTTGGAGTAAATGCAAATACAAGTTTAAAAAATACAATTGGAGGTGAGAATTCCAATTGGGTTTTAGTAAGTATGGGTTGGGGACTTTCAGTATTTGTTGCAGTTTTTATTACTGGCCAATTTAGTGGTGCACACTTAAATCCTGCTGTTACAATTGGTTTAGCTACTATAGGTAAATTTTCCTGGTCTCTAGTTCCTACATATATATTCATTCAACTTTTGGGAGCAATTTTTGGAAGTTGGTTAGCATATTTGGTTTACATTGATCATTATAGGCTAACAGATAATGAAGATACTGTAAGGGGATCTTTTTGTACAGGACCTGCAATTAAGAATTATAAGAACAATTTTTTCAGTGAAACTATTGCAACATTTATTTTAGTTTTTGGAATTTTCTATATAGTGGAACCAAATTTAGAAATTCAAGGAGAGGTTGTTAATTTTGGATTAGGAGCTTTGGATGCTCTTCCAGTAGGTATATTAGTTTGGGTTATTGGTATGACCCTAGGTGGAACAACAGGATTCGCCATTAATCCTGCAAGAGATTTTGGACCTAGACTAGTTTATTCACTATTACCTAGAAAAAACAAAAATGCTGATTGGCCATATAGTTGGGTTCCTGTTTTTGGACCTTTTTCTGGAGCAATTTTAGCAGGATTATTATATAATTTTATTATGTAATGATAGATGAAAAAAAAATCCCATGTGTTGCTGGATCTTCTGGCTTAGTGGGATCTTGTCTTGTAAAAAATTTATCAAAATTATACCCAAAAGTTATTTCTATTTCTAGAAGAGAAATTAAATTTTCAAAAAATAATGTTTCTAATGTAATAGTAGATTTTGATAATCTAGAAAATGAAGATATTTTAAAGGAAATAGATCACCTTTATATTGCACTAGGAACTACAAGAAAGAAGGCTGGAAGCGCAAAAAATTTTAAAAAAGTTGATTATCACTATTGTATAAATTTAGCTAGAATAGCCTATAATTTCGGAGTAAAAAGGATTTCTGTAGTGTCTTCTGTTGGATCAAATCCTAATTCTAATTTACTATATCCTAGAACAAAGGGAAGATTAGAAAAAGAATTGTCAAAATTACCTTTTGAGCATATAAGTATAATGAAACCTGGAATTATATTAGGGAATAGAAAAGAAAGTAGAATTTTTGAACAAATAGCAAAATATATATTTTCTATTATAACCCCCTTGCTTTTTGGAGGTTTAACTAAATATAAATCTATTCATGCTAGTGATATTTCTAAAGCCATGATTTATCAAGTCTCTAGTGGCAAAAATGGATTCTTTCAATTTGAATTTGAAAAAATAATAAAATATTCAAAAAAATAGCTTTTTCTTATTCTATTTATAGGAAACATTCAAGAATGAATATTATATTTATAGTATGAGAAAAATACTTTTTTCTTTACTTTTTTTATTTTCCGGATTAGTTTTTTCTCAGACTAAGCCTATAGCGGCAGATGTATCTGCTGCTCATTTTAAAGACACAAATGGCCTGATTCACTTAGTTGGCTCAGATGCAGAATTTCATGCTTTAACCTATACGATTGTTACATTACCTACTCATGGGACATTAAAAGATCCAAATAATAGTGATGCTGTTATTAGTGCAGGAGGTTCATTGACAGGTAATTCGGTAACATTTGTTCCTCA
>JAAZZF010000131.1 GCA_014239275.1 Flavobacteriaceae bacterium
ATCATTGCCCAATCTCCATTTCTATATGCAGTTCTAGTTGATGCTTCAAGAATAAGTTCATTTCTTCCGTTTCCTTCATTATTTAAAATTAAGTTAGAAAAATCTATACCATCTTTTGATTTATAGTCTGTGCCGACTATAGTGGAAATGGAATTAAAAAGATCTATTTGAGAGATTATTTCATTTGAAACATTGGGTTTTATTTTTCCTTTCCAATAGGCAATAAAAGGAACTTTTGCACCAGCTTCAAATAAACTATACTTTCCTCCTCTTAATCCACCAGAAGGGGTGTGGTCTCCAAGCTTTTCAACAGCATCATCATAATATCCATCATTTAGAACTGGTCCATTATCACTAGAAAAAATGATCAATGTATTGTCTAAAATCCCTTCAGCTTCTAACGTTTTATAAAATTCTCCAACACACCAATCTGCCTCAACAATTACATCTCCTCTAGGGCCCATTCCAGATTTACCTTCAAATCTAGGGTGGGGTGTTCTTGGCACATGAGGCTGCTGCAGAGCATAATATAGAAAGAAAGGTTTGTCTTTATGTTCTTTAATATATTCTTGAGCTTTTCCTAAAAAATGATCTGCCATATCGATATCGCTCCATTTTGCTTTTTCTCCTCCTTTCATATATCCAATTCTAGGCACACCATTTACAATAGAACCATTGTGACCATGGTGCCATTTCATAGTAGTTAATTCAGGGTTTTTTAATCCGGTTGGAAGACCATAATCATTTCTTTCTTTGTTATGTGAAAAGTTAACTTCTATAGGATCATTTGGATCTGGATTTACTACATAACCATTTTCTATATAAACACTTGGAACTCGATCTTGGGTATCTGCCATAATGTGAGAATAATCAAAACCTACTTGATTGGGACCAGGTGATATATTAGCATTATAGTCTATTTTGCCTGAGCCTAGGCCTAGATGCCACTTGCCAACAATTCCGGTGTGATATCCTTTAGTTTTTAATATCTTAGGTATGGTCATTTCTGTTGTATCGATAATTAGTGATCCTCCTGTAATAATTTTTGCTCTTGGATTTCTCCATGGATAAGTTCCAGTTAACAAGGCGTACCTACTAGGGCTACATGTTGCGGAAGAAGCATAACCATTAGTAAATCTCATACCTTGATTTGCTAGCTTATCAATATTAGGAGTATTTAAAGTCCCTTTTTTATATGCACTAACATCACCATATCCTAAGTCATCTGTATAAATAATAATAATGTTGGGTTTTTCTATAGAGTTCTTTTTTTCTGATTTACAGCTAAAAAAAAGTGAAATTAAAAATATAAAAGAAAGTTGTTTGATTAGTTTGAAATTCATGATTTTAGATATTAAAGAATTTATTTCTTGATCGACTAAATTAAAATTTTTATATGAATAATAGACTAGTACCTACTAGTTAATTGTTTTTGTAAAAAAAATTATAATTTTAATATTTCATAAAATAGTAAAAGGAATAAATAAAGTATGTCTAAAAATTTTTCATTTTTTATAATTTTTTTACTCTTGATTATTTCATGTAATAATAAAAGTGAAAATCTTCACCCTAATATAATATTAATCTTAGTAGATGACTTAGGATATGCTGATGTTGGCTTTAATGGATCTAAAGACATTAAAACTCCGCATATTGATAATATTGCTAAAAATGGAGTTATTTTCTCTGAAGGTTATGTCTCTTATCCTGTTTGTGGACCTAGTAGAGCTGGTTTAATTACTGGAAGATATCAGGATACATTTGGTTTTGGTAAAAATCCACTTTTTGCACCAAAAGATCCCAATATGGGACTCCCATTATCTGAAGAAACAATAGCGGATATGTTAAAAATTTCTAATTATAGAACATTTGCTGTTGGAAAGTGGCACCTAGGAGCTCATGAAAGTTTAAGACCAATGAAGCGAGGATTTGATGAGTTTTTTGGTTTTTTAACTGGTGGTCATAGATATTTTCCTCACGAATGGGACTTAGAAGATGAAACTAAGGTTAAAAGTCAAAGTGCTGCATATAGAACTAAACTTCTAAGAAACGAAGAGAGAATAGTAGAAAAAGAATATTTAACTGATGCCCTTTCTAGAGAAAGTGTAGACTTTATTGATAGAAATGCAGACAATCCCTTTTTTATCTACTTAGCTTATAATGCTCCTCATGGACCATTACAAGCAACAGAAAAATATCTTAAAAGATACAGTCATATTAAGGAAAAAAATAGAAGAACTTATGCTGCAATGGTTAGTGCTGTAGATGATGGTGTTGGAAATATCATTTCAAAACTAAAAGAAAAAGGGATTTATAAAAATACCATTGTTTATTTTCTTTCAGATAATGGAGGAAGATTAAGAGGAGATTCAGACAATGGAGAACTCCGTGGGAAAAAAGGAAATTTATTTGAAGGAGGAATTAGAGTTCCCTTTGTAATGCAATGGCCAAGAGAAATTCAAGGGGGACAAATATTTAATAAACCTGTAATCTCTTTAGATATTTTTGCTACTTCAAAAGCATTAACATCTCCACTTGTTGAATCCAAAAATGAGTTGCATGGGGTTAATCTTATTCCTTTTCTAAAAGGTGAAAATAATAATCAGCCACACGACTTTTTATTTTGGAGAAATAATTTGATGCAAAATGATGTTAACCTTAGATATGAAGCTTCAGCCGTGAGAACTAAAAAATTTAAATTCATAAAAAATAAAGAGTCAGATGCCCTTTATAATTTGAAAAAAGAAATTTCTGAAAAAACTAATTTAAAGGATCAAGACAGGGAGATGTACGATAGTCTAAAATATAAGTATAGTAAATGGTATGAGACACTAATAGATCCAATTTTTTTAGGTCTAATAGCTAATAAAGAATATAATAAGTTAAACCCTGATAGGTTTAGTTATTAATGATCTAGATCCCTTATTAAACCTTTAACTCTTCCGCTTAGTTTTTTATCTTTTATTAGAAAAATTAGGCTATCAACAAATTTTTGATTGTATTTAGGATTTTTTTCTGATGGAATAGGGGCATTTTTATCATTTCTCCATTTTTTTAAATCATCAAATAGCTCTTTTGTTTTTTCTTTATTTATCTTACTTAAATCTTTTGATTCTGAAACATCTTCAACAATATTATAAAGTTCTAATGCGTTGTCTTCAAAATAGTGATGAAGTTTCCAGTTATCTTTAATAATTACTGATCCAGGCCTTGTTCTAAACAAAGGGTCCCTGCCAGCATCCTTTTGAACATTGTATGCTTCTAAATAGATAGGAAAATGAAAAAATAAAGCTCTTTTATCTAATTTTTTTCCTTCAAATATGGGATTTAAGTCTATCCCATCCAGTTCTAAATTTTTATTATTGTGCCCTATTATATTTTTTATAGTTGGATAAAAATCAATATTACTTACTCTTTCATATGATTTTGTTCCAGCATTTATTTTACCTTGCCATGAAAAAATCAAAGGAACTCTTATTCCTCCTTCATAGTATGATCCTTTTCCAGCTCTTAGAGGATACTGATTCGATATTGCTGTAATACCCCCATTATCAGAAGTAAAAATAATTAACGTATTTCCAGATAATCCTAATTTTTCAATTTGATTTAAAACTCTACCAATATTTTCATCAAGAGAATGAATCATACCAGCATAATCAGGTCGATTATGATTCTCGTCTCCATTTTTTTTAGAATAGTTCTCTTGGTATTCTTTTTTAGACTGAATTGGGGTATGAACTGAGTGAAAAGATAAGTGCAAGAAAAATCGGTTTTTTTTGTTTTGATCAATGAATTTGATTGCTTCATTAGTTAGTCTATCGGTCAAATACTCTCCTTTTGGACCATCTTCTAATTTGGGATTCTTATAAGGAGAAAAATAACCTCCTTTTGGACTCCCTTTTTCCCAGCCACCTATATTAATATTAAATCCATTTTGCTCTGGATAAAAACCTTTGGATCCCAAATGCCACTTTCCAATATGAGCATTAATATACCCTTCATTTTTTAGCATTTCAGGCATTAAAAAAAAATCTAAATCTAAATTTTCTGTGTTTTTTATTGGAATTATTTTCCTTGTTTTATCAATACCACGAGCGGAAGGACTAACAGTATAAATTCCATGATCTGGATGGTATTTTCCTGTCATCATTGATGCTCTACTTGGTGCGCAGTTTGCAGAAGATGCATATCCATTGTAAAATGTCATACCACTTTTTGAAAGTTTATCAATGTTGGGTGTTTCGTAATAATTTGAACCCATAAATGATAAGTCACTCCAGCCTAAGTCATCGGCCATGATTAATACTATATTGGGGTTTTCTTCTTTACTATCCTTTTTTTGACAAGATAAAAAAGCAGCTAAAAAAAATAGGATTAATATTTTTTTCACAATGATTATTCGTTATTAGTTAAATAATTCATTCTTCTGTTAACAAGTCCATTTTCCTTTTCAAACCATTTATCTGGATATACACTTTTATTTAGTTCTAATTTGTAATCGGAGTTTTTTGTTTTAATTAATGCCAATGTGTTAAGCATAAGATTTGCTTCAGATTCAGAATTAGCATTTTTTAACACATTATTAATTAATGATGAATCTATTTTTAAATTATTAAGAAGAAGGTACTCGGCTGCTCTTATTTTTACTAAGTTTTCTGAGTCATTTTCAAAAATGGAATTTATTTTATTTAAGTGCTCTTTCGCTTTCAATCCAAAAGAGGAACATACTATAAGACCCCAATATCTTATCCAGGGGTTTTTATTGTTTAACGCATCTTTAATTTTAGAAGACACCTCATTGTAAGGTTGTAGACTAAGATCAGCTGTTGTTATAAGTTTCTCTATTAAATTTTTATTTTCTTGACCAAAACTAACCGCATCTGCAAGTCCATTTTCTAAAAAATAAGGCTCAGGAAAAAAACTAAGATCAGCTTGAGAAACTACATGATTATTTAAGGTTTCTCTCAAATTAATTAAGGTTTCTTTGTGCTGATCATTTTGTGCTAAATTGTTTATTTCGTGAGGGTCTTTTTCAATATCATAAAGTGCTTCAGGGGATCTTGCATTAAAAAATTGACTCTGTATATCATTTAACTTTCCGTTATTATATAGTTCGTACCATTCTTTATATGCTAACATTTTATATCGATAATAATTATATAATCCATCTACATTAAAAGGTTGGTAGTTACGTATGTATTTATATTTTCCTTTTCTAACGGATCTAACTAAATCATACTTTTCATCAAATCTATCTGCATAACCAAATGTAGTGTCCTGTTTTTCAATCTGACTCTTTTTTAATCCTTTACCCATAAAAGGAGTTCCGTCAATTCCTTCAGGTATTTTTATTCCAGCTAATGACAATACTGTTGGAACTAAATCAACAAAATCAACAAAAGAAGAAGTTCTAGTTCCTCCTTTAAATGGAGATAGATTCTTCCATTTTTCCGGAACACGAACAACCATTGGGACATTAAGACCACTTTCATATAAATATCCTTTGCTTCTTGGTAAAACTCCACCATGGTCTCCATAATAAAATATGATGGTATTTTCCATTAATCCTTCTTTTTCTAAATTTTCAATAAATTTCCCCATTTCTTTATCCACATCTTTATGATGACTGTGAAGTAAAGATTGAGTATATCTCAAAGTTGGTGTATCGGGATGGTATGGAAATGGTTTTATACTATCTAAATTATTTGATTCAAGAGCTTCTGAAAGTTGTTTTTCATTAAAATGTAGTTTTCCCTCGTGGGTGTTGTGAAAATTTTGAACATGAAAGAAAGGTTGTCCAACTTTTCTATTTTTATAAGTTGCTTTTAGAGATGATTCGTCCCAAATTTTTTCCTCTTTAATAAAATTATAATCTTCCTTTGCATTGTTGGTGACATAATAACCTGCCTGTTTTAAATAAATAGGAAAAGGTTTAATATTGTCAGGCAACTTTACCTGTGACATTTTTCTGTGATATTGTGTTCCAATTCGAGGTGCATAAGCTCCAGTAATTATTGTACTTCTTGCAACAGAACAAACAGGAGAATTAGAAAATGCATTATCAAATACAACTCCCTGATTGGCTAAAGCTGAAATTGCGGGCATTTCAGCACCACCTTTTGCATATAAATTCATATAATGAATAGAATTGTCTTCAGTTACTAACCAAACAATGTTAGGTTTTTCATTTTGATTATTACAAGAAAAAAATAAAATGGAAAAAAATAAAATAAATGTTATCCTTAATGTTTTTTGGACAGTATTCATGATAGTATTGTTTTTTTAAAAGTAAATAATATAATTTATATATTGAGCCTTGTAAAAACTTATAAATAATTTACAATGAAAAAGTTTAAGTTATTAGTCTTTTTGTTTTTAATTAGTTCTACTATTATAAACTCACAGTACAGGGAATGGGAAGACTTGTCTGTTTTTTCAATTAACACAGAAAAATCACATGCTACTTTTTATCCTTTTAGTAGTGAAAAATATTTGCTTGAAAATGATTTTACTAATAACGAACTATACGAGTCCTTAAATGGACAGTGGGATTTTAAACTTTATCGTAACATTGATTCTGTTCCATCAAATTTCTTTTTAAAAAAGAGTAATGTGAAAAGGTGGGGAAAAATTCCAGTTCCTGCAGATTGGCAATTTCATTCTGAAGATTTTCCAGTTTATTCCAATATAATATATCCTTATGAGATTAATCCACCATATATGCCAAAAGATTATAATCCAATTGGTTTATATCATAGAAAGTTTAAAATAAGCAAGGATTGGAATGATAAAGAAGTTTTTATTCACTTTGCTGGGGTTAATTCTGCATTTTATGTATGGGTAAATGGAGTGAAAGTAGGTTATTCTGAAGGGAGTAAAACTCCAGCTGAATTCAACATTACAAAACATATTAAAAAAGGAAAAAATACTCTTATGCTACAGGTAATTAGATGGTCTGATGGCACTTATTTGGAAGACCAAGATTTTTGGAGACTTAGTGGAATTGAAAGAGACGTCTTTTTGTATGCACAACCAAAAGTAGCAATAAGAGATTTCTTTGTAAAAACTAACTTAAGTAAAGATTTGAAAAAATCTGATTTTAACATAGATGTTGATATTAGAAATTATAATAATTCCAATTCTAAATTAAAAGTTAGATCAAAATTATATGATGATAAAAGTCAATTAATTAAAACTTTTGATAAAGATGTTGAAATAGAATCCCTTAGTACCTTAAAGGTAAACCTTAGTGAAGAGATTTTAGAGCCTTTTCTATGGAGCGCTGAACAGCCTAATTTGTATTATTTATCAACAACTTTAATTCAAAATGGAAAAGAAACACAATCTATAGGTCAACAAATTGGATTTCGAAGAATTGAACTTGATGGAGGGCAGGTCTTGGTTAATAATCAACCTATACTATTTAAAGGAGTTAATAGACATGAGCATGATGAATTTACTGGTCATGTAGTATCTAAGGAATCTATGTTGAAAGACATAGAGATAATGAAACAAAACAATATAAATGCTGTAAGAACTTCTCATTATCCTAATGATCCTCATTGGTATGAACTCTGTAATAAGTACGGCATTTATGTTATTGATGAGGCGAATGTGGAATCTCACGGTTTTGGTTATGAAAAAGAGAATACCCCTGCATTTAAACCTGAATTTGATGCAATGCATATGGATAGATGGGTCAGAATGGTAGAAAGAGACAAAAATCACCCATCAATAATCATGTGGTCTCTTGGAAATGAGGCTGGAGATGGTCCAATTTTTGTTAAAGGATACGATTGGTTAAAAGATTATGACAAATCTAGACTTGTTTTTTATGAAAGAACATCTGACAGGATTGATCTTAAAAAGATGGGAATTAATTTAAAACCTCATACCGATTTTTTAGGATGGATGTATAAAACGATGAATCAATTAAAAAGAGAGTATTTAGGAAGATTTCCATACAGACCATTTATTTGGGCAGAATATTCCCATGCTATGGGAAATAGTAATGGGAACATTGCAGATTTATGGGAGATGGTGTACAAAGAAAGACAGATGCAAGGAGGGTTTATTTGGGATTTTGTAGACCAGGGTCTAGCAGATTATACTACGGATGGTAAGAAATATTGGAAATATGGAGGAGACTTTTCTCCAAGCACTTATCATAACGACACCAATTTTTGTATGAATGGTTTAGTAAATACTGATAGGACTTTTCATCCAGCAATGGCTGAAATAAAAAAAGTATATCAGGATGTAAAATTCTCATTACAAAAGAGCGTTAGATCTATTACAGTAAAACTTGAAAATCAATATTTTTTCACTGACCTAAACGAATTTGATTTTAAATACGAACTTTTAAAAGATGGAAAAGTTATAGAAAATGGAAGTTTTGATATTGATTTAAAACCTCAATCTTCAACAATTATTAATGTTCCAATAAACAGTAGTTTACTGAAAGAAATTCAAATTAAGGGATATGTTCAAAAACTTCATGACTATCATCTAAATGTATATGGATTATTAAGTAATAGCAAGAATTTAATTCCTTCGGGTCATTTGATTTTAAATGAACAATTAATAATCCAAGAATCTAGGGTTGGTAATAAGCTTTCAAAATCATCAAAATCACTTAATGTTGATTTGAATAATGACTTGATTAAAATACATAATGAAAAAGTAACCTTTGTTTTTAATAAAAATTCCGGTGAAATGGATAGCTATATAGTCAAAGGAAGAGAATTTATTGATAAAGCACCTTATTTAAACTTTTGGAGGGCACCAATAGACAATGATTATGGAAATCAATTACCTGTTAGATCTAAACAATGGAAGGTGGCTTCTAATAAAAGAAACCTAAAAAGTATTAATCATGAAATTTTAGGTAATAATGTTAAGGTTTCGGTGCAATATGAATTATCGAATATCAAATCTTTGTATACTACTACATTTTTGATTAATCCTGAGGGTGAAGTTAAAATATCGAATGAATTTAGATACAATGGAAGATTGGTAGATGCTGAAATGCCCAGATTTGGTATGAACTTACAAATTCCTAAAAATTACAGTAATGTTTTATGGTATGGTAGGGGACCGCACGAAAATTATATAGACAGAAAAGATTCTGCATTTATGGGTATATATAAGTCTTCTGTTGGTGAATTAGGATTTGATTATTCTAGACCACAAGAGAATGGTTATCGTACGAGAACAAAGTGGCTTGAATTAAAGGATGATAATGGAGTAGGGATAAAAATATTAGGAGACCCTTACATATCTTTCAGTGCACATTATAATACTATTGAAGATTTTGATGATGGTTTAAGAGAGAATAAACCAGGAGAAAAAGCTTCACCTAGGTCAAGAATTGTAAAAAAGCAAAGAAAACCTGTTAATATTACTAAAAGAGACTTTATAAGTTTAAATATTGACTTAAAACAAATGGGAGTTGGTGGAGACAACAGTTGGGGCGCTAGACCACTATTGAAATACTTGATTCAGCCTGG
>JAAZZF010000132.1 GCA_014239275.1 Flavobacteriaceae bacterium
GGTTAATGATATTACTGTTAACTTTTATTATACCTTATTGGGTAGGTGGAGCATTCATTGAAAGAATGAAGGAGCTAAGAAAAAAAATAAAAAAATAATTTATCCTCCAAAACCTTCACCTTCGTAGTCTTCATAACTTGGTCTGTTATCTGTTTGACTTTTTTTCTGATTAAATCTATATATAAGACTCAAACTAAAGTTTCTTCCTCCTCTCCAACTGGATTCAGTATAATTTTTATAGGTTTCATTAAATGTTTCTAATCTCCATTTTTGGGTTTCAAAAATATCATTGATTTTGAAAGTTAAAGTCATTTTATCCCCAATAATATCCTTACTAAAAGCTGTATTTGTACTTATTGATGCTTTTCGAGTTGAAATAGCATTTTTTTGAGGACCTCTATAACTTAATCTTGTTTGCCAATCAATTGATGAGAATAATTTTAAATAATTATTTAATCTTGCTGTCCAAACTAGATTTTTTGAGTCATAAACTATATTGTTATAAGTTCCTATTATTTCAGATTGATAAAAATTAATGTTTCCTCCAATTCTCCAGTTTTTTGATTGAGTATAATTGGTGTTAAACTCAATTCCTATTTCTTCTTGTGATGATAAGTTTATAGGAGATCTTCTAATAACTGGAACAAGAATATCATTAACCAAAACGGCATTACCTGTTGCTTCATTTATAAAAGTATATATTCCATTAGATTTTTTATAATATATTGATCCGTTTAAAGTTGTTTTATCTAGCCTTTTTAAGTAACCTATATCAATTCCATTAGAATATGTAGGGTTTAAGTAAGGATTTCCTTGAAAAAAACTTGTTTCACTAGATCTTGATGGAAATGGGTTAATAAAATAAGATCGAGGTCTACTAATTCTTCTACTATATCCTAAAGTAATGGTTTCATTTTCTTTTAATTCATAAGCCAAATTTACTGTTGGAAACAGATCATTATATTTTTTTATATCATTACTATTGGTTTCTTTTTGTTTAACTATAGTTTTAGACTCTTCGATTCTTAATCCTAATAAATATGAAAATTTATTTTTTTTGTTCCCAAATTGAGTATAAAATGCATTTATCTTTTCGTTATAAAAAAGACTGTTACTAAGATTTGAATTTCTTACATAGTTTCCATTAGAGTTTTCATCTTCTACAAGATAATCTGTATTTTGAAATTTATTGCTTTTTCTATAACCCATTTCAAATTGTCCATCCTCTCCAATTGGCAAAACATAATCAATTTTATAGAGTTCACTGTCTTGTCTCTCATCTGTTTTAACTTTTTCACTTAAGTATTTAACGTAGTTTGGAATAGATTGGGTATTAGAGATTAAACCACTTTCAATTTCATTGGATCTTTCTTTTTGATAATCCATTGTTATCTCGGCTTTATTAGCAAATTCGTGAGCGAAGTATAATGAAAATTCATTTGTATCATCTTTTTCATTTTCATTTTCAATTCTTTTAGAAGACTTTTTAATTCCTTGAAAATTTTGAATGATATTATTAATAGTTTCATCGTTACTTTCACTTTCTCTAGTTAAATAGGAAACAACTAAACTTGTTTTTTTAGAAATAAAATATTCAATTCCATGATTTTGATAATTAGATTCTCTTTCACTATTTCTATTTCCAATTTCATCAAGAAAATTATTGACAGAATTTCCAGTATAGTATTCAGTATTACTATTTGAAACATTTTCATAGCTTCTAAGGTTATAACCGTTATTACTAAAAAAATTAATTTTTTTGGTTCTGTAATTAAGATTCCCTGAAATACCATAAGATTTTGGATCTCCACCATTTATACTTATTGATCCATTTAATCCAGCTAGCTTATTTCTTCTTAAAACAATATTAATTATTCCAGCAGTTCCTTCTGCATTATATCTAGCAGATGGAGAAGTGATGATTTCTACCTTTTCAACACTTTCAGAAGGAAATTGTTTTAATGCATCATTGCTGCTTATTCCAACTAATCCTGAAGGTTTACCATTAATTAAAATTCTAACGCTTTGATTTCCTCTTAGTGAAACATTTCCATCAATATCTACAGCTACAGATGGAAGGTTGTCAAGTACATCGCTAACACTACTTCCTCTTAATGTTAAGTCTTTTCCTATATTATAAACTGTTTTATCTAATTTAATTTCTACTTGTGTTTTTTCAGCTATTACTTCAACTTCGTCTAAAATATTTTCATCAATTGACATGAATATAGTACCTAAATCTTTTGATTTATAGATAGCAATGTTTTTTAAAACTTTTTCTTTAAATGAAATATATTCTAATTTTAAATCATAGGTTCCTCTAGAAATTTCTAAATTAAATTTGCCATTTGAATCAGTTATTCCACCATATTTAAGAATGGTATCGTTACTTTGAAAAATTGAAATTGTGGCATATTCCAGTGGAGTATTAGACTCATTGTCTAAGATTGTTCCAGAGAGATAAATGATGTTTTGTTGAGCATTTAAATTAAAAGAAATAATTGCAGTAATTATAAAAAATATCTTTCTCATAAATATATTTGATTATAATATTTTCAAGGATTCTTCAGGTGGATTAGCTATTATGGCTTTGTTTTCTGAAATAAAAATAGGCCTTTGCATTAGTTTTGGATGTTCAAAGATAGCTTGAATGATTTGATTTTTTGATAATAATTTATTTTTAAACAATTCTTTTCATACTTTTTCTTGTTTTCTTATTAAATCAATTGGATTTAGTTCTGATTTATCAATAATTTCTTCAATTTGTTTTTCGTTTAATTGATCTGCTAAATATAAAATAGTTTCAAACTCAATTTTTTTACCTTTTAAAAACTCCAATCCTTCTCTGGATTTTCTACACCTTGGATTATGTAATAATTTATATTTCAACTCCTATATTTATTAATTCAGTAATTAATTTTTTCGGAGATATAAATTGGATTCCATTTATTCCACATTTTATAGCCCCTTCAACATTTGATAAACGATCATCTATAAAAATACAATTAGCTGGATTTAAATTGTATTTACTGAGTGTATATTCATAAATTTTTTTATCTGGTTTAAGCATCTTTATTTCACCTGAAACAACAATGCCTTCAAATAATTTTAGAAATACAAATCTTTCTAAGGCTACAGGAAATGTTTCTGCACCCCAATTAGTCAGTGCTATTAATCGATAATTTTGACTTTTTAATTTTTTTAAAATTTCAACTGTTTCAGAAATTTCTCCCCTGAGCATTTCTTTCCATCTTCCATAAAACATTCTAATTAATTTTTCATATTCTGGAAATAACTGGATTCTTTCTTCAGTAGCAATTTTTATCAATTTTCCCTTATCCTGTTCTTCATTCCATTCAGTAGTGCATATGTTATTAAAAAACCATTCCATTTTTATTCTATCTCCATTAAATTCTTTTAAAAAAACATATTCCGGATTCCAATCAACTAAAACTCCACCCAAATCAAAAATAATTGTATCTATTTTCATACTAATTAGCCATTAAAAAAGCTTTTAGAAATGGATTTAATTCTCCATTCAAAACACTATCTATATCATTAGTCTCATGCCCAGTTCTAACATCCTTTATAAGTTTATAAGGGTGAAGAACATAGTTTCTTATTTGAGAGCCCCATTCAATTTTCATTTTGCTAGCTTCAATTTTTTCTCTTTCTTTCATTTTTTCTTTTAGTTCAATTTCATAAAGTTGAGATTTTAGAAGTTGAAGTGCCTTTTCCTTATTTTCAAGTTGAGATCTTGTTTCAGAATTTTCAATAATTATTCCAGATGGGGCATGTCTAAGTCTTACAGCAGTTTCAATTTTATTAACACTTTGCCCACCAGCTCCACTTGATCTCATAGTTTCCCATGAAATGTCAGAGGGATTTATATTGATTTCAATTGAATCATCAACTAGTGGATAAACATAAACTGATGCAAATGATGTATGCCTTTTTGCATTACTATCAAAAGGAGAGATTCTTACAAGTCTATGAACTCCATTTTCTCCTTTTAACCACCCAAAACCATAATTGCCATCAATTTCTAATGTGACAGATTTTATACCAGCTACATCTCCTTGTTGTAAATCTAATTCTTTGACTTTATAATTATTTTTTTCGGCCCACATTATATACATTCTCATTAGCATATTTGCCCAATCACAACTTTCTGTTCCACCAGCTCCAGCAGTTATTTGAATTACTGCGCTCATTTCATCACCTTCATTTGACAACATGTTTTTAAATTCTACTGATTCTATATGGTCATGACATTTATTAAAGTGAGAACTTAATTCAGTTTCTGAAATTTCATTTGATTTAAAATATTCAAATAATACTTCTAAATCTTCACATAAAGAATTAGCCTTTTCGTAATCTTTAACCCATTGTTTTAAAGATTGGAGTTCTTTCATTACTTTTTGAGCTTTCTTAGAATCATTCCAGAATTCGGGATCAAATGTAATTTCCTCTTTATTAGAAATTTCTATTTTTTTTGAGTCTATGTCAAAGATAACTCCTTAGCGCTTGAGTACGCTTAAGGAGATTCTTAATTTGGTCTATAGTTATCATTTTATTAAATAATAAGCAAAAATACATTTAAATAAGGAATCATTTTAACTTAATTAATTTTTATATTTAAGTAACAATTAAAACTTGCGTTATGTATAATAAAATTATTATTCTTTTCAATTGTTTTTTCTTGCTTGGTATTACTGCCCAAGAAATAAAACAAAATAAAATAGATTATGAAGGCTTTTTTAATTTTACTTATGAAGAAAAATCTGATAAGATTTTTTTGGAGGTGGATAAATTAAGTTATGATTTTTTATATATCAATTCTTTAGCTACAGGATTAGGTTCAAATGACATAGGTTTAGATCGTGGTCAATTAGGCAAGGAGAGTATTGTAAGATTCGAAAAGTATGGAAACAAGTTACTTTTAATACAACCCAATCAATCTTATAAAGCTATCTCAGAAAATAATTCTGAAAAAAACAGTGTTGCGCAAGCTTTCGCATTCTCCGTTATTTATGGATTTGAAATTATAGAATCAAAATCAGGAACTTATGTAATTGATTTTACTCCATTTTTAATGCAGGATAAACATGGAGTTCTAAATAGATTAAAAAGACTTAATCAAGGTATATATAAATTAGATTTAACTAAAAGTGCCTTAGAGTTAACAAGAACTAAAGCTTTTCCTGAAAATGTTGAGTTTGAAGCATTATTGACGTTTACAGGTGAATCTAAGGGAAGATTAATTTCAAGTGTATCTCCAGATCCATCTATTATTAGTGTTATACAACATCATTCATTTATAAAACTTCCCGATAGTAATTATAAACCTAGAAAGTTTGATCCCAGAAGTGGAGCTATTATGACTTCTTTTATGGATTATGCTAGTCCAGTTCAAGATCAAATAAGTCAAAAGATGATCACTAGACATCGTCTAGAAAAGACAAATCCAAATTTAGAATATAGTGAGGCAGTTAAACCAATAGTATACTATTTAGATTCAGGAACTCCAGAACCAATTAGGTCAGCTTTAATAGAAGGAGCTAGTTGGTGGAATGAAGCTTTTGAAGAAATAGGATTTAAAAATGCTTTTCAGGTTAAGGTCTTACCTGAAAATGCTGATCCAATGGACTGTAGATACAATGTTATCCAATGGGTTCATAGGTCTTCTAGAGGTTGGAGCTATGGAGCTAATGTGTCTGATCCAAGAACAGGTGAAATTATTAAGGGCCATGTTAGTTTAGGAAGTTTAAGAATAAGACAAGATTTTTTAATAGCTCAAGCTTTAATTAATAAACCTTATGAAAAAGA